>CAYHRD010000172.1:0-3838 GCA_964358925.1 uncultured Sulfurimonas sp. | reverse complement strand
TCATAAAAGATGCCTTGTGTCGGCTGGATGGATTTTGCTTCTATGGCTTCAAAAATTTTGTTGAATTTCTCATCTGTTTGGAGTTGTTTCTCTTTCACTTTGGTTTGAAGCAGTTTCAAATCATTTTCTAAAAGAGTTATTTTCTGTTCTGTGAGTTTTGCGTTGTTTAACACATATCCGTTTTGAATATAGTTTTTAAGAACTCCATTTGCCCACTGTCTAAATTTTGTTGCTTTTTTTGAGTTGACTCTGTATCCCACCGAGATAATCATGTCAAGATTATAAAAGTTCATATTTCGTAGTTTGCCATCTGGTGCAAGTTGTTCCAAAATGGAACAGGTTGTATTTTTACTCAGCTCATCAGTTTTGTAAATATTTCCGATGTGCTTCACGATTGCTGGACGGTTCACTTCAAATATGCTTGCTATATCATTTGCACCGAGCCATATATCGTTCTCATTGAGAGGTATTTTAAGTTCAATTTCTCCCGTATTGTATATGACTACATCTGCTGATTGCATCTATATTTTCCTATTATTTGATTTCTTCTCATATTTACAACTCCACAACCCGCTCAAACATTTCCTTAATCTCCATTTCATGAGATATCAAAAATATCTGTCGATACTGCTCTTTGATGGTGTGGAAGGCTTCTAGTATTTCCATCCTTCTTGCCTCGTCCTGACTTCCAAAAACTTCATCAAATGCCAAAAATCCTATGCTACTTGCTCCGCTGAGTTCGGTTAGAGTTTTTGAGATGGCGATGCGTAGAACTAGGTTTGCTAGGTCTATCTCTCCGCCTGAAAACCGCTCTATGGGGTACTTTTTGCCCTCGTCGTAGATGAAAAAGTCGAAGTCGTTGCTAACCTCTATGTGTTGGTATTTGCCTTTTGTGATTTGGCTGTACATCTCTGAAGCGATGGCGGAGATGCGCGGGGCGACTTTTGCGTTTAGTTTTGTCTTAAATTCTGCCAGACTTATTTTGATTTTCTCATAATCGACTAAGTCATCTTTTTTAGTCTCTACCTTTTTTAGCTGTATTTCATTGTTGTCAAGTGCGCTTTGTACTGTTTTTATCTCGCCCTCAATTTTGGCGATTTGTACTTTTATATTATTTAGTATTGCTGTTTTTGACTCTATGATTTTAAGCAGTTCGTCATGCTCTTGAAGTTTTTGTTTATGCTTTGCTTCATCGTATATAACAAGGTTAAACTCAGCTTCTTTACTTTGGCTTACGGCTTTCAACTCCTCTATCTTTTTATTTACGCTTAGCAAGTCTGATTTTACGATTGCGAGCCTTTTTAACTCGGTTTCTAAACTAAGTGCAAGTTTGTATTGCGGCTCCATAGCTATGAAAGAATTTTTAATATTGTTATGCACTTTTTCATCGTAACAGTATGCTTCCAGCTCTTTTAACTCATCCCTGTTTTTAAGCCCTTTTTGCTCTACGATTTTAAAATAGTCCCGTGCATTTTTTAAGTCTTGAAGCTTGCTTTGGATGATATTTATATTTTTTGAAAATTCCAAAAACTCTTTCTCTTTTACCTTTTTTTCTGCCTCAAATGCACCTTTTTGAGTCTGTACATTTTGGAGCTGTTTTTTGTACTCGTCTATCTTTTTTTGGTGCGTCTCGTTTACTACAAAGACAAGCGAGTTTATAACGCTGTCATACTCTTCTAAAAGCGGTCTTGTGCAGGTAGGGCAGGCACTCTCACTTCCTAGTTCTTGGAGTTTTGCTATCTTGGCGTTTGTGATATCTATCTGTTTTTGTTCACCGGCTATTTCGGCATGCAGCTCATTTTCGATGGTCTGTTTGGTGCCTATGGTATCTTGCAGGATTGCTATATTTTGTTCTAAATTTTTTGCATTTAGCACAAATTCATTATACGATTCACAAGATTTTTCAAGTGTGTTTATGTCAGATTTGCTTTTTGCGTACTGCTCTCTTAGTTGGATTTGCTCTTTTTGCAATCCCTCTTTTTTAAGGAAAAACTCTTTTAATTTATCTTGTTCTTTTAGCTGCTTTTGCAGAGCTGCATACTCAGTTTTTATACTTTGGAGCTTGCCCAGATGCTCTTGTTTATGTTCTAGCTCGTGAAGCTCAGCGGTAAGCTTTACCTGATTTATTATTTCTGAATTTTTGGAGTTTTTAACAAGTTCAAGTTCGGAAAAAATTTTTAGTTTTAGCTCTTTAGTTTTAGCAAAAATTTCAAGCTCTTTTTTAACTTGCACTTCTTGAAGTTTTATCTCTTCAAGCTCTTTAGTTTTACTTTGCGCATCTTTTTGCAGAGTTTCTTTTGCGGCAACGCTCTCTTTTATCTGCTCTTGTTTTGCTTTTACATCTTCGCTACTTAGCAAAACTTCATCAAAAGCTTTTATTTCACGACCTAGTTGACGGCTCTTCTCAACTAAAGAGTTTTCTACAAAGTCTATCTTCTCTAAGCCAAGAAGACGGCGTATCATCTTTTTTCTATCTTCATTTTTGAGTGTACTTAGACTTGTCAGCTCTTTTTGAGAGGCAAAAAGCGTGTGCATAAAGGCATCTTTGCTCATCTTTGTAAGGGAAGTTATGGAGGTTGTAACTTCGCGCGCGCCGCTGGTTATCAGCTCAGAGTTTTTGTATAGTTTTACATTTGCACTTAGAGCTTTTCCGCGAAATTCGCGCACGACTTTGTATTCTGCAGAGTCAAACTCAAAATCAAGTTCTACGATTACCGCATCTTTAGCGTCTGCGTTTGCATTTCTTACGATTTCTTTGTAACCTTTGTTCTTTAGTTCGCCATAAAGTGCAAAAAATATCGCTTCAAAAATTGTCGATTTTCCGCTTCCGTTTTTTCCGATGATGCCTATGAGCCCTTCGCCAAATTCTATCTCGTACGAGCTGTATTTTTTAAAATTTTCTAAGCGTAGTTTAGAGAGTATCATCACAAATCTCCTCGTACTGCGCAAACAGCTCTTGTATTTTGTATTTTAGTCTATCAAACTCTTGTGGTTGGCTATCCTCTTTTATATGTTCCAAGAAGTAATCTTCCAATGACACGGCTTCGACATTAGCTATATTTGTCTCATTTTGAGTATGTTTAAACTCTCTTTTTACGCCGACACTCATGGCTTCTGAAAAAAGATTTTTAATCTCTGAATTTTGAATGTCGATGGATTGCAAAGCCGTCAGATTTGTGAGTTTTACTTCGACTATTGCGTCTTTAGCGTCGCTTGTCTCAATATTCAAAACAGAATTCTCATAATCCTCGCAATCTATCTCTTTTAAAATTATCGGACGGATTTTTATCTCTTTGTACTCGACAATCAGTTCATCGTATAAACTTACCACCACAAAACCTTTTGAGTTTCTTTTATCGTTCATAGATGTTCTCTCGGTTGAACCGCTGTAGTAAACATTTTCATGTTTGCCTACCGCTCCAAAGCCGTGCCAATGACCTAGTGCGACATAGTCCATCATCTTAAACATATACTCTTTTTCGCTTGGGTAAACCCACTCGCCAAACTCATTCATAAGGTAAAAAGCGCCAACAGAGCAGTGCATCATCATGATATTTTTTTTGCTTTTATCGATTCTAGCTTCGCAGAGTTCTATTTGCGAGAGTGCTTTTGTTTCGTCGTTCATGTGGGGCAGGGCGTGGAAGATTACGCTCTCAAACTCTATCATCTTGTACTCTTGATTGTAAGCCGTATACACATTTTTAAAATTCTCAAATATTTTTAGTATCGGTGAAGAGAGATTTGTCCTTGGTGTCGAGTGATTTCCGGCAATTAAAATAAACGGGATATTTAGCTCATCTATGATTTTAAACTGCTCCAGAGCAAAAGTGATGGCACG
>CAYHRD010000171.1:0-3877 GCA_964358925.1 uncultured Sulfurimonas sp. | reverse complement strand
AAACGCTTCAACCTTAGCAGCGTCAGCCGGTGCACGGTCTACGTAAGCAGACTTAATTACAAATTTCTCATTATCTTTAGCAAAATCAGCAACTACTTTAGAAGTAGCAACAGAATCAGCTCCCCATACTAAAATGTTAGTGTCTTTTATTGTAACACCTTCAAGTCCGGCATTTCGTAATGCTATTGTTGCTAAAGTATTTTTAACAACTTGAACCTTTGCATCTTTAGCACGAGCAATTTTTCTTAAACCCTCAAGATTAGAAACACTCAAACCTTTGTAATCACAGAAAATTACAGCTTGAGCATCTTTAAATTCACTTGAAAGTACTTCAATAATTTCAGCTTTTTGTGTTTTTGTCATAGAATATCTCCTTTCCAGACAACACTTCAAATAGGAAATTAAGCTTTCGCACCTATTATCTTCAGTCCATAAAATGCAGTTACCAAAGTAGTAACTTAATAGTGCTTTACGAATAAAGCACTAAAAATTACTAAATTATTTCATTTCCGCTAATTGCATGATGTCAAGCTTGATAGCCGGACTCATTGTTAAGCTAAGTGCGCTGTTTTTAATATAACGACCCTTAGCTGTTGCAGGTTTATGCTTATTAATAGCTTTAACAAAAGAAATCATGTTTTCAGCTATTTTAACTGCATCAAAACTTGCTTTACCGATACCGGCATGAATATTTCCTTTTTTATCAACACGGAAACTTACTTGACCACCCTTAACATTTTTAACTGCAGTTGCAACATCCGGAGTTACAGTACCTGTTTTAGGGTTAGGCATCATACCTTTTGGTCCTAGAATACGACCGATTTGACCAACAAGACCCATACAATCCGGTGCAGCAACAACTACATCGAAATTAAATATACCGTCTTTAATTTGTTGTACTAAATCATCAGTACCAACGATATCAGCGCCAGCTGCTTTAGCTTCATCAGCTTTAACACCTTTAGCGAAAACTGCAACACGAACAGTTTTACCGGTACCGTGAGGAAGAACGATTGCACCGCGAATCATTTGGTCTGCATGTCTTGGATCTACATTTAAGTTAAGTGCGATTTCAACTGTTTCGTCAAATTTTGCACTTACTAAATTTTTTACTAAAACTGATGCTTCCTCAACGCTATATGCTTTTGTAACATCAATTTTTTCTACTAATTGCTTATATCTTTTGCTCATAATCAAATTCTCCTATGAAATTCTGCCACAAAATTTTATATCATTGTGGTCGATGATGTTTAAATTTAGATATTAATCTATAATCTCAATACCGATTGAACGAGCAGAACCAGCAATAGTATTCGCTGCAGCTTCTCTATCAGAAGTGTTTAAATCTTCGATTTTTCTATCTACAACTTCCATTAGCTGCGCACGAGTAATCTTTGCAACTTTGTTTTTAAGCGGATTGCTTGAACCACCTTTAAGTCCTGCAGCGTGCATTAGTAAAGCTGATGCAGGGGGCTGTTTAACAATAAAAGTAAAACTTTTATCAGTATATACAGTAATTACAACAGGAACTTTGAACCCCATTTTGTCTTTTGTTTTTTCATTGAACGATTTAGTAAATTCCATGATGTTAACACCACGCTGTCCTAAAGCTGGTCCTACCGGTGGTGCAGGTGTTGCTTTACCGGCTTCAATTTGTAGCTTGATATAACCCATAACTTTTTTTGCCATGTTTTTTTCCTTTTTTTGATTTAAATTATTTTTTCAACTTGAGTGTAAGAGATATCAACCGGAGTTGCTCTACCAAAAATTGAAACATTAAGTTTTAGAGTTCCATGCTCTAAATCATACTCATCTACCGTTGCCGTAAAGTTTGCAAAAGGTCCTTCTGTTATACGAACAGTTTCACCGTTGTCGAAAAATACTTTCGGCTTAGGTGCTGCACGATTAGAAACGCGATCTAAAATTACATTAATATCATGTTCGCTTAGCGGAGTAGGCTTATTAGCCTCCCCGATAAACCCTGAAACCTTAGGTACAGACTGGATAAGATGCTGAACTTCCGTGTTTAAATCTATTCTAGCAAAAACATAACCTGAATAGAGTGATCTCTCAGATATCTTTTTCTTACCGTCTTTAACTTCAATAACATCTTCCGTTGGAACTATAACATCTGTTATAACCTCTTGCAAGCCCATTTCCTGAATCATATTTAGGATTGCTAAGCGAACAGTTTTTTCATTTCCATATGTTTGTATAGAGTACCACTGATGATTACTACTTTTGTTCTCCATCGCTACTCCTTATCCTAAAATTGCTGACATAATTGATGACATAACTAAATCAATTAAAGCTAAAAAAGCAGCAATTACAGTTACAACGATTACAACTGAGATATAAGCTTGTTTAACTTGACCTTTAGTAGGAAAAATAACTTTACTTAGTTCCAGTTTTGCATTTCTAATATGTGTACCTAAATTCATTTAACTTTCCTAATCGTCATTAATTATGAATAAAGCCCTAAAGCTTTACAATAATTAATGTGGCAGGCGTGGAGAGACTCGAACTCCCATCACTCGGATTTGGAATCCGATGCTCTAACCATTGGAGCTACACGCCTAAATTTTAACAACAAAGCTAAGTCAAAAGACTTGAGCTTAAATTGCAACTATATTACAGTTTCATCTCTTTGTGAACAGTATGCTCACGACAAAACTTGCAATATTTTTTTACTGAAAATTTTTCAGTATGAGTTTTTTTGTTTTTAGTAGTGTGATAGTTACGACGAGTACACTTCTCACATCCTAAATGTATTGCTTCTCTCATATTATTAACCTTTTAAAGGATTAATGCAAATTCGCAAAGCGAATTATGCAAGAATCTCAGCTACAACACCGGCACCAACTGTTCTTCCACCCTCACGGATAGCGAACTTAGTACCTTTTTCCATAGCTATTGGATGTATCAATTCAACAGTAATACTTACATTGTCACCAGGCATAACCATCTCTGTACCTTCTGGTAAGTAGATTGCACCTGTTACGTCTGTTGTACGAACATAGAATTGTGGACGATAGTTTGTAAAGAATGGAGTATGACGACCACCCTCTTCTTTGCTTAGTACATAAATCTCAGCTGTAAATTTAGTGTGAGGATTAATTGTACCCGGCTTACAAAGAACTTGACCACGCTCAACACCGTCTTTAGTGATACCACGAACAAGAATACCACAGTTATCACCTGCTTCACCTTGATCCATTTCTTTACGGAACATCTCAATACCTGTTACAGTAGTTTTTTGAGTGTCACGGATACCTACGATTTCGATAGCATCACCGATTTTAACAAGACCACGCTCAATACGACCAGTAACAACTGTACCACGACCAGAAATTGAGAAAACATCCTCAACCGGCATTAGGAAATCTCTATCAATTTCACGAACCGGTTGTGGGATATACTCATCTACCGCAGCCATAAGCTTTTGAATTTTTGCAGACCATGGCCCAAGAGTACCAGTTTTTGCTTCTTCTAAAGCTTCTTTTGCAGATCCAGCTATGATTGGAGTATCATCACCTGGGAAGTCATACATATCAAGAAGTTCACGGATTTCCATTTCAACTAACTCTAAAAGTTCTTCATCATCTACCATATCTTCTTTGTTCATAAAAACAACGATGTAAGGAACACCAACTTGCTTAGAAAGAAGAATATGCTCACGAGTTTGTGGCATTGGACCATCAGCTGCCGAAACAACCAAAATAGCACCGTCCATTTGTGCAGCACCGGTAATCATATTTTTAACATAATCCGCGTGACCTGGGCAGTCTACGTGTGCATAGTGACGATTATTTGTTTCATACTCTACGTGTGATGTAGCAATTGTAATACCACGCTCACGCTCTTCTGGAGCATTATC
>CAYHRD010000170.1:0-3902 GCA_964358925.1 uncultured Sulfurimonas sp. | reverse complement strand
TATCGACATGCACATGCCATCATCACTTATACGAGATTCTTCAATATGAACAGCAAAAGACAAATAAATCATCGCTTCTCTCACAAGTTGTCCGAGATGCAATGTCTTTGCCTCTAAATCATCTTCTGTAATATAAAAATTTCTTTCCCTGTCACCAACAGTTTCAAAACGTGCAATATCTAATGCCTTAATACTAATAAATTTATGCTCTAAATGATTTCTTATTTTACTAAGTTCTTCTGCTTCAGGCTCTAAAACAGTCAAAAATTCTTTTGAGTCCTCATCATTATAAAAAAACAAATCCTTGCTTATAAGATAAAGCCCTCTAAGTGCTAAGTTTTCACTTTGGTTAAAAATGGATTTAACTTCTTTTATGGTTCTTCTGTCTTTTTCATAGTCATACCAAATTTTTTTAAAATCAACAAAATTTTCAGACAATCCAATATTAAAATACTCATTCATAAAATAAGCTATTTTGTCAAAGATTGAATAAAATCCTCGAAAAACTAATTTTATTTTTTCAGTATTTATATCGTAAAGATTATAATCGTAGTCATCCGTAATTGAAGTTTCTTTATCATAAAATTTTTGAGTTTTTTTACTCAATCCTTCAAACAAAAGGTATCTGTAGGAAATATATTCTTGTTTCATTTGATTAAAACATGTAATATATTTTGGAAAGCCTTCATCAATTGTAGTTTTCAAATTGGGCAAATTGAGTGGGTCATGCGAAGTGATTTGA
This sequence comes from uncultured Sulfurimonas sp., assembly GCA_964358925.1. Lineage (GTDB taxonomy): Bacteria > Campylobacterota > Campylobacteria > Campylobacterales > Sulfurimonadaceae > Sulfurimonas. The sequence goes on along the minus strand of CAYHRD010000170.1, from coordinate 3,160 downwards.
TAATTTCCTAAATCATTAAGAGAATTTAAAAAAAGTCTGTTTTGCAAACACCAATCTCTATATTTTTTTTCATTTGCAGAATGTTTTGACGCATGATTTTTAAATGTATCTAAATTTTCTAAATCTTGTACTTTCCATTGTTTTTCATAATTAATAATAGTATTTTGAACATCATCTTCAATCAACTTATAATAATTTTCGTCTTGATTATATTGTGATAGACAAATAACAAGTAACTCTTTTGTTTCTTTAAAAGCTTTGTATGCAAACTGAATAAAAATAAATTGATGATTAGGGTCATAATCTAACTTAGCATAATACTCTAAGGCTTTGCCTCTATTTAGTTTTGCTAATATAAAATTAGGATGGAACTCAACCATTTTGTTAAATATTTTCAATCCAATTGCATTGTTGAAATATTTAATCGCATTGATAGTCCGTCCGTAATGACTAAAGGCATTCGCTAGATTTACATTTATAGCTATCTTTATTTCCAAGTTTGAATCTTCAAAACTTTTTTGTAATTTTGCTTTTCTAAAATTATAAATCTCTTTAAAAACTTCATCTTGTTGGAAAGACCAAATGTTGTTTATATTTGTATCATGTAAAATTTTTCTAATGCCACTCCAAGCATTTCCTAGTATATAATAGCTATAAACTTTTTCTATGGAATCTTCTAAAGTTTCAGTATATTCACTATGACTAGAAATAATTGTACTTAATTCTTCTACATCACTATTATCACAAGCTGTATCTATAATAGCACCCAATTCAGATAAATTTGAGATATTCATCATGAATTTTCCACGATCTTAATCTCTTCATCACTCAACCCATAAAGCTCATAGACCATTTTGTCTATCTCTTTGTCGGTTTTGGCTATTTCTGTTTTTAGTTTACATGTAAGGGCTTTGTCGTTTTCAAAGATGGCTTGCCACTCTTGTTTGAAGTTGCGTTCTGCTAGTTTGTCGGCAAATTTTAGTTTGAGGGCTTTTGTATATTCTGCTATAAACTCCTCAAATGTCAGTTCTTCAAAGTTTTGGAGTTTCTTTGTGAGTTTTTCGAGTTTTAGTTCGTTTAGGAAGTTTTGTTTTGTCTCTTGTAGGTTTTTGTTTAGCTCCAGCATTTTGTCTGCTTTTTGGATGAAAGGGATTTGTTCATCTAAATTTTTTAGTTTTGGAAGTGGAAAGGGTTCAAGATAAGATGTTTTATATCTAAAATAGCCACCTCTTAATTCTGTGCTGGTATTTTGAATAAAAAGCCACATTAAGGATGAATTAAAAATTGATAAATAAAATTTATAATCTTCTTTTATTTCATCTTTTTTGATAAAACTATAAAGTGTTGTTCCGTGATAAAATTGTCCATTATCAAAACTCATTTGAGATTTAAAAGCAATATCTGGTGTGATAATTTTAGGCTCTTCAACCCCATCAATTCCTTGTTTTCTGCTAAATAAAAACCACTCTTTGGGATTATTAAATCTTCCTTTTTCTCTTCCTCTTAAAAATTCTTCATTTGCTTTTAGATATTCATAACCATTTGGAAAGTTATCTTTTATATACTCTTCACTCATTGGTTTTGCTTTCGCATTTTCAATTATGTAAGGAAAAACTACAAGATGTTGATGCGAAATATTTACATATCTACTTAAATCTTCACCTTTCAATATAGATTTTAGAAGCCCACTTTCAACTTCTACGATTTTTTCAAGAGCCTTTGAATATAAGCCATTTTTTGTTTGTAAAAGTATATAAATATTATCTGCACTTGTTTGTAACCCTGTAAATATTCTAGAAAAAACATCTTTTACTTTTAATGGTTGTTTATTTAATTTTTCTATAACATTAGCAATATCATTAGTTGATAAATTCCATTTATCATGACTAAGTTTTTCATAGCTAATAGAATCAAATTCAAACTCATTAAATATCGCACTAGGCTTTAGTGATTTAAAAAATAGGTATTTATTGCCATGTGAAAGCGTGATGATACAAGTGTAAGTTGAAGCCTCTTGAAATACCATTTCACTTCCAAAATGAAGTAAATTTTCTACCGCTTTATTTTCAGATAAAAATTCTCTTATGCCACTTCCAAAATCGGAGATAAGGAACTTGTGAGGTAAGATAAAACTAAGTTTTCCATTTGGTTTTAGCATGTGAAAACTCATCTCTAAAAAAAGAGCATAGATGTCATAATTCCCCGTTGCAGCTTTATACTTCTCTTCATAGGCTTTCGCTTCTAGCTCATAGTTGCTTTTAAGTCCTTGCACTCTCACATACGGCGGATTCCCAATCACAACATCAAACCCGCCCTGTACAAAAACCTCAGGAAATTCTGCATGCCAGTCAAAGGCGTTTGGTACTACCGTTTTATCGTCTATGAGGGAGTTTCCTACTTTTATTTTGTTGGCTAGTTTTGTAAGCGGTCTGCCTCTTTTTGCGGTGCGTAGCCACAAGCTTAGTCTTGCGATTTCAACTGCGCCCTCGTTTATGTCCACACCGTAAAGGTTATGTTCTAACACCTCTTTTTCCACCTCGTACACGGCAAACAAATCGCCCATGAGTGCTAAGTCGTTTTGAAGTCTTTTGTGTTCTTTGAGTAGGTATTCTAAGGCTTGATTGAGAAAGGCTCCACTTCCACATGCAGGGTCTAAGATTTTTAGATTTAAGAGCCACTCTTTGTAGAGGAGCAAATTGTCTTTGATTTGTTGCTCTGCTTTGGTGGGGTTTTTCGGGTTTTTGGGCGAGACTAAAGTCTCACTTCCTATGGATAGAGACTCTCTTTTGTCTTCACATAACTTGCCCAAAGTGTTTTGCACGATGTACTCGGTGATGTAAGCAGGAGTGTAAAACACACCGTCTTTTTTTCGCTTCGACTGCTTTTTGTCAAAGTCGTTGTTCAAAAGCTGTGCGCTTATCTCTTCTAGTTCGCTGATGGAATTCTCAAAAATATGCCCTAAAATGTTTACGGAGATATCGCTTCCAAAGTTGTAGGCAGAGAGGATTTTTGCCCGTGCATCTAGCACTTCATCGTCAATTACAAGTTTGTTAAGCAACTCATCATCTGCAAAAAGTCCGCCGTTGTACATGGTAATGTCAAGGTCTTCATCCCCTGCATTTATGGCTTCAAAATAGACTTTGTACGAGTCATAAAGAGT
>CAYHRD010000169.1:0-3961 GCA_964358925.1 uncultured Sulfurimonas sp. | reverse complement strand
CTAAACATGGCGGTGAGATGCTCACAAAAGGCTCTTTAGAGTTTATGTTTGATAGAAAAGCACTCTTTGAATTTCCACTTAAGAACGGTATGGATTTAGAAGAGCTTGAGTTAGAGCTTATCGATGCAGGGCTTGAAGAGATAGAAGCCCAAGACGGCATTGTTATGGTAACAGCGGATTATACAAGTTTTGGTGCAATAAATAGTGCTTTAGAAAATATGGGGATCGAAATTACAAAAGCTAACTTAGAGAGAATGCCAAATTCTCCTATTGCTATTACAGAACAGCAACAAGCAGATATAGACAAGATTTTAAATAAGCTTGAAGATGATGAGGATGTTCAAAAAGTATTTACAAATATAGCGTAACCGCAAATATATTTTTAAAAAAGATTGGTAAAGATAGTAGAGTAAAATTTACTCTACTACTTTCTTCCTTGAACGGCATTTCCCATATCCCACATAGGTAAAAATATACCAAGAGCAAGTAAAAGAACCATAGCGGCAAGTATAAGTAACATAATAGGTTCAATAGCTTCCGAGAGACCTTCAATAATTGCATCAAATCTCATTTTATAATATTGTGCAACTTTACCTACCATGGTATCTAATGTACCGCTATCTTCCCCCGCACTTATCATCTGAATAATCATATTTTCAAACAGCCCAGTCTCTTCTAATCCTTCATGCAAAGATGAACCTTTTTCAACAGCCAACCTGACAGAAGAGAGTTTCACCTTAAGAGGAAGACTGTCTATCATTGAGATTGAAGTATCAAGCGCTTCAGCAATAGGAATCCCGGCTTTGATAAGCTCGGAAAAAACAAGCGTAAAACGGCTAAGTGTTGCAAACATAATAATATTTTTAATAAGATATGTTTTTAGTAAAACTTGATGCCAACCGTATCTAATGTCTTTATAGTTATTTATCAGATATTTAAAGATTGAAAATGATATAACTAAAATAGCTAGTACATACAATCCGTAATTATTAAATAGATATTCCAATTTTAATAAAATTAGCGTAGGAAGCGGCAATTCAGCATGAAGTTCTTCAAAAATTGATTTAAACTGAGGAACAACATAAGATATTAGAACCGTAAAAGCAATAGCCATAGCTATCATTACATTTCTCGGATATGCCATTGCTTTTTTAAACTTAACGACATTCGCGCGAATCTCTTCAAGCATATCGGCAAGAGAGTAGAGAGCATCATCTAAGTTACCGGTTTTTTCACCGAGTTGAACCATTGCAATTGCTAAATTGCCTAATTCAAAACGGAAATTTTCCATAGATTTTGAAAGTGAATGTCCAGAGTTGATATCTTCTGCCAGTTTACCAAAAACTAGTTTTAAAGTCTCATCTGTCGTTGCTTTTGAAATTTCGCTTAGAGAATCATAAATTGAAATACCGGCATTCGTCATAACAGCTAATTGTCTAATTGAGGCTATAAGAGCATCCGGTTTTATCTTTCGTTTTTTAACATTACTAAGCAAATCTACCTTAAATCTCTTCCACCTTGCTTCTAGAGGTTCTTCTCCCTCTGCAATTTTAATTATTATTCCCGAATGTTTTAGTTTCATAAGCTCATTGGCTTGTTTTCTATCATCGGCATATATTCCAATTTCTTCTTTTTTACCTTTTGAAAGTATAGTTGCTACAAAGTATTTCATTATTTTGCCACCCTTAAAATTTCTTCTAAACTTGTGATACCGGCAAGAGCTTTATTGATACCGTTTTCAAAGATTCCTATAAATCCATCTTCAATCGCCTGAGCATGTAGAGCTTGAACAGATGCATTTTTTGCAATTAGAGATGATATTTTTTCATTTACAACTAAGACTTCACAAATCATCTCTCTTCCCATATATCCGGTCTCATTACACTCTTTGCATCCTTTCCCAATATAAAATTTACTATCCTGAGGAACTAAATGTTTTAGCTCTTCAAGTGATGAAATAGAAATTTTTTCCTCCGTTTTGCAATGTAAGCAAATCTTTCTAACAAGTCTTTGAGCTTGTATAGCAACTAAAGAGCCGCTAATTAGATATGGAGCGACCCCCATATCTACCATACGAGTAACAGCGCTAATAGAGTCATTTGTATGTAGCGTAGATATTACCAAGTGACCTGTTAGTGCCGCTTTTACTGCGATTTCCAGCGTTTCCGAATCACGAATTTCACCAATCATTATTTTATCAGGATCTTGTCTTAAGATAGATCTAAGTGCAGCAGCAAAAGTTAATCCTACTTTTGGATTTACTTGCACTTGTTGAATAAGATTCATTCTATACTCTACAGGATCCTCAACGGTAATAACCTTATCTTCAACATTTCTAAGTTCATTTAAAGCACCGTAGAGAGTCGTTGTTTTACCGCTTCCAGTCGGACCGGTAACTAGTATGATACCGTAAGGAGTTTTAAGTGCTTTTAAAAATTTTTGATAACTTACATTATCCATTCCGGCATCTTCAAGTTTAACAAGTGCTTTTTGCTTATCAAGCACCCTCATAACGACAGATTCACCGTATAAAATTGGGAGTGTAGATATACGAAAGTCAAATTCTTTAGAACCGACCAATGTTGAAAAACGACCGTCTTGCGGTTTTCTTTTCTCTGCAATATCAAGATTTGCAAGTAGCTTAAGCCTTGAAGCCAACGGAGGATAGATATCTTTTTCAAAGATAAATATTTCTATAAGTTTTCCGTCGATACGAGTTCGTACGACACAGTTCTTTTCCGTAGGTTCGATATGAACATCGCTTGCACGGGCTTTAATACAGGCATTTAAAATAACATCAATTAAAAGCAGGATAGAAGAGGCCTCTTGTTGCTCTTCTATGGAGTTTATGGAGTTTAGTTCATCTCTGATTTTTTTTACTAAACCCTTTACGCTGTCTTTTAACTCAACTTTAAATAAATATGATTCAATCTGTTTTTTTGTCGCAACTGCTATTTTTATTGGTTTTTTAGGAAAGAGTCTCTGTACAGACTCTTGGGCTTCAATGTTTAGCGGATCGCAAAAAGCTACGGTAATACTTAACTCATCTTCAGATATAGGTAACACATTATATTTTTTTAGTTGAACAAGCGATACTTTTTCCGTGAGTCTATAGTCCATATCAATTGAGTCTAAGTCAAGGAATGGAACATTTTGTTTTTGAGCTAATTTTAAGAGTACATCTTTTTCTTGGATATAGTCATAATTATTAATTATAGATAAATCATATTCACCGCTTTGTATCTTATCGACAATGAAGCGCACAAGCCTATCCATTGTCATAAATCCGGATATGGTTATATCTCTTAAAATTAGATTTGTATCAAGACCCTTCGCAATCAATCTATCAACTTGACTCTTCATTATAGAGCCGTTTGCTAGTAAATCCGATGTTATCCTATCCATAATGTTTTCCTACCAGTAAACATGTTTTTTGACGCTTACCGAATTGTAAAACTCTTCAATAACCATCTTATCTATTTTATCATCTTTTATAAGATAAAGTTTATATTTTAGTTTATTATCATTTTTGTCTTCAAAAATATAGAAATCCTTTCGTTCCACTTTTTTAAGCTTAGAATATAGATCAAAAACTTTTGATAAAACATAATCAGTAGTCGGCAAATTCAAAGAGGATATATCATAATTATCCATTATCGCATGATATAAAAGCTTTTTTTGCATAAGTATAATAGAGAAATATGCAGCATTCGAGCGCGCTTCTTGTGAAAATTTCAGTGTTGTAATCGGAACAGATAGGCGATCTATATAGTCAACATTTAAACAGGCAAATGAATATAAAGATACATATTCCTCATCCTTTGAATAAGCAATAAAATTTTTAAAACCAAGTTCACAAACATTTTCATACTCTTTTTTTTGGTAAAGTTCAAGCATCTCCTGTTTCATATCTGCATACAAGGAGGCTGTAATCAGTAGTGCTAATAATATTTTCATTTAA
>CAYHRD010000168.1:0-4064 GCA_964358925.1 uncultured Sulfurimonas sp. | reverse complement strand
ACTTCAAAGATATATTTGCCCACTTTAAAATCTCCTATGTCGCTATAAAAGATAGTGTCAAAATTGCTCACAAAAAAAGTCTCTCTTACAGTTCCTACATCTACTTCTATATCATATTTTTTGCCGTAGCTATATAAAATATTTGTATTGGCAAAGAGCAATTTTTGAGGTTTTTTAGAGAGATTTTTAGAATATTTTCTCATAGACTTAAATATCTCGGTCTTATCCAGTATCTCCATATAGGTATAGAGTGTCGGCTCCGTTACCCCAAACTCACGGGAAAGTGATGCCATACTTACACTAAAAGGTTTCTTTGCAGAGAGTACCAAAAAGATAAGCTTTTGAAAAATAGAAATATGCGAATACTCAATTTTGTTAAGAGACGCTATATCTTCATGGATAATTTTATCAAGCGCGTTAAATAGTTTTTGGTTGAAACTATCCAAGCCTTCAATGTAAAAAGGGTATGCGCCATGCAAAAGATAGCTTTTAAAATGTGCATATAAATCTTCATGTGCAAAGACAAGCTCTTTACTTATAGCACTTGCCTTTGATACTATTTCTTCAAGTGAATATACTGGAAGTTTGAGATTTTTTTGCATCTCAAAGTACTCTCTAAAACTCAAACACTCCATTTTATGCAGAACTAATCGTCTGCTTAAGTCATACTTCTCATACATGATATTAAGCATCGAAGAACCGCTGACTCTAATGGTTAAATCTGGAAAACTATCATAAATATTTTTGACCTCTTGCGCCCAGTTTTTATAGCGGTGTACCTCGTCAATCACGACAAGGCGTCCGCCCAAAGCATAAAATTCATCTACCAAATCATACATTTTACTATTTGTAAATTCTATATCATCGGCACTAAAGTAGAGCGCCTTTTGTTTGCGTTGACTGATATACTGAAGCAAAACGGTAGTCTTACCGACTCCGCGCGAACCTATAAGTCCTATAAGCCTATCATCCAAAGAGAGAATTCCAAAGTACCTTTCCCTTATGTATTTTGCAGAGAGTTTAGCGACAAGAAACTCTTGTTTTCTTATAAAATAGTCTATTTTCATATATTTTCCAAAGTGCTTTTAATGATTATAGCGTAAAATCATAAAATGTATTTATGTTTTCCTCCACACACTAACCTCTGCAACGCTATGCTGAAATTTTCTAGCTGTCTCTTTTATGACAAACTCCAAATCTTGCAGATGAATAAGCTCAAACTCATTGCCAAAAATCTCTTTTAGCGTATCGATGGTTTTTATCTCTTTGCCGCTCTCATCTTTGTATCCGCCGAGCCAAAACTCTTTTTTGGTTGAGCTCTCTTGCCATGTGTAAGGAGAGGTTAAAACCAAAACTCCATCACTCTCCAATCTTTCGCCGATATTCTCTAAAAATAGTCTAGGGTTGTATAGCCTGTCTATGAGGTTTGCAGCAAGCACCAAATCATAGGAATTGAAATTTGGCTTTAAGTTACAAGCATCTCCCTGCCAGAATGAGACTCTCTCTTTTAGATTTTCGTAGCCGAGTTCTTCTATGGTTACCTTTTTTTTCTGCACCAAATCACCCTCAGTTTTTGAGGAAAATGCGACATAGCCCTCACTTTTGAGTTTTACACCGACTCCTATAAATCTAGCCGAGGAGTCAATCCCCTCCACCTCATCAAAACTTTGTGCGAGTTCAAATGTCGCTCTTCCTGTTGCGCAACCCAAATCAAGTGCTTTTTTTTGATTTTTTGCGAATTTTGAAGCTATTTTCACACACTCTTGCGCAAAATTTTTAACTCCAAAATATTCATCGCCGTATTGAAACTCGCAGTATTGCAAAACCTGTTCATCACTTTCATAAGCATCTGACTCTTTCTTTACATTTAAAGCAGATATCACATACCTAAAACCCGCGTTTTGAAAGAAGTGTTTACGAAATGCGTAGCGAGAGTGCTTCATAATAAGGTTTCCGCTGCTAGCCCATGATGAACCTAAAATTAGCGCATGCTTGTCGTCGAAAGTCGGCGTTGAAAAATCATCGTAAGCGGGATGGACAGCAAAACCTTTAAAGCCAAAAATAGGCGTTCTACTCCATTGCCAAACATTTCCGACAACATCATATATACCGTTAAAACCAAACTCATTGACCGGACATGAACTAAAATAGTGGTAAAAATTCAAGTTTGCCCTGCTTTGATGAAACTCAGGAATATCTTTTAACCCTGCGTATTCATACATAATACGATACTCCGCTTCACTCGGCAGTGAGTATAGGACTCCATCTTTTTTGCTTTTGTAGCGACAAAACGCTTCGGCTTCAAGTGCATTTACATCAGAGGGCCAGTCAAGGGGCATATCTATAACTTTTGCCAAAGCCCTATACTTAAAACCGTCTTTCTCTTTAACCCAAAACGAAGGATATTTTGCACCGCTTATGGCTAAAAATTTTCTTCCCTCATCATCCCAAAACTCCTCACTCTCATAACCGCCCTCTTCTACAAACTCCATAAATTCGCCGTTGCTTACAAGGTATTTTGAAGCTTGAAAATCACTCACGCTCTCTCTATACTCTCCATACTCATTGTCCCAGCCATAAAGATTATGAGAGAGCTCTTTTCCCAAAATAACTGTTGCGCCGCCAAGAGAGACCATCTCATTTTTTGGAGCAGTTGAGCTATGAGGGCAGATGTTAAACTCTTTTACCTCTTTTACGAACTCTAGCGGCATCTGACGGTGCAAAACAAGAGAAGTCTCTATATGAATCCTCTCATGTTCTATGCCCATAAGCACTATCCACATAGCGCTCTCCTGAGTAATCGGCAGAGTCAAAGGAAGAGTCATTATCAGCTCATCGACAAACTCTTTTACTTTTGCTCTATACTCTCTAACCTCGTCTACTCTTGGCCATTTATAATTACTGCTATTTACATCATCCCATGCCATTTCATCGACACCGACGGCAAAAATTGACTCAAACTCGGGATTTATCCTATCTTTGATTATCTTCATATTGATTAGTTTATTTATAAAAAAAGTGGCGGTGTGACCAAAGTAAAATATCATCGGATGGCGGGTAATCTCCGATTTTTGATAAAAAACTTCATCGCTTTTTAAAACCTCAAAAATCTTCTCAAACATATCATAAGTATTATGAAAATAGCCCCTTATCTCTTGTCGTTTTTGCTCAGCGTCCAAGCCGTCTAGCGTAATTGGATATAAACTTAAATTGTTCAAAATTTACCTTTTTTGATATAATCGTTACATGAAACTCTATTATAGTAAAAAATTGAACATATTTTCAAACTTAACTCACGCTTTTACTTCAAGAAAGAGTGGAAATTTGGCTTTTCATGTCGGCGATGATGAGTTGAGTGTAGAAAAAAACCATGAACATCTAGCAAAAGAGCTAAACTACAAAAAAAGCTTGCTAGTCCATATGAAGCAGATTCATTCAGACATCGTTGTAGTTATAGATGAGCAAAACTTTAAATCTCCTCCCACATGCGACGCGCTCATTACGAACAGACAAAATACTCCGCTTATGGTTATGGTGGCGGATTGTTCTCCTGTTCTTTTTTATGATGATGAAAAAAAAGCTATAGCTGCCGCTCATGCAGGTAGAGCCGGAGCATTTAAAAATATAGTAAAAATCGTAGTCGATAAAATGTATAATGAGTTCGGTTCAAATCCAAAAGATATGCAAGTTAGCGTTGGAGCTAGTATCGGAGTTTGCTGTTATGAAGTCGGGAGCGAGATTTACGATGAAGCAAAAACACTTCATTTGGAGTACGCTATGCAAAAACGAAATGGCAGTTTTTACCTTGATGTAAACAAAATCCTAAAGAAACAACTTATAGAGTGCGGCATAGATGAGCAAAGTATTGAAGTTTTTAACGAATGTACGAGTTGCAACACACACAAATATTTCTCATACAGAGCCGAAAAACAAACGGGGAGATTTGCGGGAGTTTTAATGATAAAAGATAGTTGAAGTTTCTGAATAGTTAGATTGCTTCGCTACGCTCTCAATGACTAAAGGGAGAGATTGCCGCGCTACGCTCTCAATGACAAGCTCGGTAA
>CAYHRD010000167.1:0-4087 GCA_964358925.1 uncultured Sulfurimonas sp. | reverse complement strand
TTGAAAAATCCTATTGCAAACTCTGCGAACGCATCTTTATCATGTTTTGCAACATCTTTTGGAATACTTTTTTTGATTTTTTCTGCAATCTCTTCTTCTGTTGCTGTAATCGGAAATGCTACTTCTATAACTTTGTCCCAATTTTCTTCAACTTCCATACCGCCCTCTGCAGACATATATAGAACATCGTTGTCACCGACACAAGTAGCAGAAATATAGTATTCTTCTTCTTGAGAGTGTGGAGTAAACGGCTCAACGATAAAGTGAGTCAGCATATCAACTTTTGCTTCACCATGCGGCGTATCGCCTTCAAATGAGAAGTAAACTGATTGTTTTGAACTTGATTTTTCATCAATCCAAGATGACGCTTTTGCTAAAGATACATCACCCGGCTTAGAATCTTTAAATAAAACTAAACCGTTTTTTCCTCTTTTACCAAATAGCATATCCGGTTTAGCAACCAATGTTTTCTTGCTTAACCAAGTTTTTTCTTTTGCAGCATTTGTTAGTTCTGTTCCATTTTGAACCATAACCGTTTCATATGCATAAGTAAAGTTTGGAAAATATTTATCCCAATGCTTAGCCAAAATTGACTTTGCGTCAAATTCTCTAATCGCTTTTTGAGCCATTGCAACTCCCTGTTTTTAATATTTACAAAATATTATCATATGTATACCAATCTAGTGGCATTTGAAAGGGTTAAGTGTTGCATAAATTTAATTTATGTTTATTTTTGTAACATTGGCATTATAAACAGCTCTATTTATGTAACTTATTGTTACATCACTTGATTTTGCAAGATTTAAAGAATTTTCTTTAAGTAAAAAATTGTTGCATTTAGTTACACCGTAGAATTCTAATCTTTTTTGCATTTTCGTATCTGTATCAACGCAATGTATACCTCTGTTTTTAAGCTCTAGTGAAAGTTCTTTGGCAATATGCATCTTATACGAAAAGTGTTTTTTTGGCAATTCGACTATTTGATAAAGATATTTATTAAAAAATATCACCAAACTATTTATTAATAAAAGCGTTAATGATATGATAAAAATCCATCTGTACTTTTTTCTAAAAATATCTAAACGAACTCTGTATGAATGTTCAAAAGTTTGAGCAACAAGAGGAAGTGCCATTATCACATAGGGTGCAAAATACTCTATACTAACGCGTTGCCTAAATGAGAGCAGCAATGAAAAAATAAATGCCACCGTAGATATAAACCACAATATATCAAAATCTTTTGTCAAACATCTTCTGTAAAGCACATAAAAAAGATATACAAAGATTATTGGAGAAAATATAGCTGCATATATGCCGATAGAGTCTATAAAATAGCCTTTTGGAGAGCCGTGCGTATCGATTCCGTAGATAAATAGCGAAGCTAAAAACAGTATCAGATTAAATAAAAAATAGTTTCTCTCTTTTTTATACAAAGAAAACATCGCAAGGGCAATAAAGAGCGTTGCAAAACTGCCGTCTATAAGCATATAAAAAGCAAGTAAAAAATAAGTGGGTTTTATAGAGTATTTTTCATATATATACACAAACAAGAGCAGTGCAAATAGGATTAAACCGGCACTATTTACTATAATAGCAGAACTCATAACTCCCGGTAAAAGGATAAAAATCAGCAGCAACCAGAGCCTGTTTCTCTCAACTTTTAGATAATTCTTAGATATTTCAAACAGGAGTATCGCACTCAATAGATGCATTACTATCATAGGAAGTCGCAGAGCAAAATCATTTTGCCCAAAAATAAAAATCGAAGATTTTATCAAGGTCTGCAAAAATGAAAAACTGCCGCTTAATAACAGCGCTTCATAGTAAGATATAGATAACTCACCGCTTTGAAATATAAGTGTCAGCGCATCTAATCCTAAAATCAGGAAGAAGATGTATCTAACACTCATATTTTTAAAAAATTTCCAATCATTTCGTGTCCATACTGGCTCATAATCGACTCCGGATGAAATTGAACACCGTAAATCTCTTTGCCTTTAATTTTTAAAGCCATTATTTCATCATCATCGCTGCTATATACGGTCGGTTCTACAGAGTCAGGAAGAGACTCTTTATCTACTATCAACGAGTGATACCTTGTCGCAATAAACTCTTTTGGAATATCGTTAAACAGAGTACACTCTTTTGTTCGCTTCATTGTAGAAGTTTTGCCGTGCATCATATTTTTAGCTCGAACAACTTTTGCGCCAAACGCTTGTGCAATGCTTTGATGCCCCAAGCATATCCCTAAAATCGGTACTTTGTCTTTGAAATGTTTTATCACTTCTAAAGTAACTCCTGCATCATCAGGAGTTGCCGGACCGGGCGAGATTATGATTTTTTCAGGCTTTAACGCCTCTATCTCTTCAACACTCATCTCATCATTTCTAATAATTTTAAGGTCAGCCCCAAGCTCTCTACAATACTGGACAATGTTATAAGTGAAACTATCATAATTATCAATCATTAAAATCATATTTTTAACCACTCTTATTTTATTTGAACTTTGAATTTTATTCTAGTATATATTAATTTCACCTATGCCAAGCTGCATATGAGCAGGAGAAATACCGACAAGAATCTGATTTTTTTGTAATTTGTTGGTTTTTTATAAAAAGTGGTACCATTTTTTTAAAGAGGATCTGCATTATGTTAATGAAAAGAAAAATTAAGAAAATGCACGAAAAGGAAAGGTGCCTGACACCCTTTTTTCACTCCTTTTTTTTAAAAGTAGTCTGCTATTTTCCAATGTTTTTTGTATGCTACAAGTGCTAATATCCCCGCTGCTATAAAACCGATTGCGTAAATTAAAACACCAACACTACTCATTTCTTAAATCCTTAATCATCATCTCTAGTCTATTTAATTTTAAATATGCCAATACAATTCCAAAAGATAAAAAAAGAAACGGCAAAAATAATATTAGACTAATAATAAAAGCTTTATCAAATATAGATAAACCAAAACCACCGATTGCACCACTTATAGCCATAAGCACAAATAATTTTTTATATACTACATCTGCTTCTTTAGCAATTATATCAACTTTATTTTTTCGTTCTTGTAATGTCATAGTAGGATTATAGCAAAATATAAAAAAGAATAGAAATGAAAAGAAATATTTATTTTTCTAAAGCTGCACTTATAGTCTTGGTGCTAAAATTTAAGAAATCTGCTATTTCTGTTTTTGTATATCCGTATTCAAAAGCTTTTTTTATGTTTTCGTTTCTGTTAACATCTCTGTCGAATTCAAAAAAAGTTTCTAATCTTTTTTTTAAAACTTTTAATTTATCATCTTTGGTTATGAGCTTAGGAGATTTATAGACTACATCTATAGCATCTATATCCATGTCGCTACTGAGATAATCTGTATATTCAGCAAATGTCATATCAAAAATCATAGAGTTATTAAGAAGTTCATAGTATTTGTACTTGTATTTCCATTGAAAAAATGATTGGTATTTGTAGAACTCTACTTGTTTTACCATGTTCGCTTTTATGGGGTTGCGTTCTATGTACTTCGCTACTATCCAAAAATGAGCATCGTCAAAAAGAGGGTAGGATTTGTATCTGCCTTGCCAGAGATGTCCGCTTCTTGTGTACTTTTTATTGAAATATTTTGCATATTTATCGTTTAAAAATTGGATTGCTTTTGAGATATTGTTATGCTTAGTTTCTAGGAGCAGATGGTAATGGTTACTCATGAGACAAAATGCATGAACTGTTATTTCGTAATCTTTTGAACACTTGAGCATAAGATCTAAAAAGAATTCGTAATCTTCCGGTTCCAAGTAGATGACTCTTTGCTCTACTCCGCGATTAATAATATGATAATATCCCGGTTCGGTCAATCGTTCTTTTCTTGGCATATAGTATTGTAGCGTAATAAATATTAAATATATTTTAAGTTTTATTCCTGAAATGGTGCCTGACACCCTTTTTTCTGCAGCCGTAGCTAAAAGTGGAATCATCTTCTTATGAACTATATCTGCTTGTTTAGCAATAATATCAGCCGTATCTTTTCGTTCCTGTAATGTCATGTTGAGATTATACCAAAAAATAAAAAAGAATAGAAATGAAAAGAGAT
>CAYHRD010000166.1:0-4213 GCA_964358925.1 uncultured Sulfurimonas sp. | reverse complement strand
TATCTTGATATAATCAGAGACTTCAATTATACAAGACATCACATATTTTTTCAATATCACGACCGACTTTTAACACCTCAAAACCTGTTTTTAAAAAATATGGCTCTGATATTTGTGAAAAACTCGTATCATCCCCTTTACAATTAAAAGCTACCACATATGATATATTTTTATCTTCAAGAGCTTTTTTGCTTAAAAGCGTATCGTTTATGCAGCCAAGAGAGCAATGTGTAACCAAAAGTGCGGAAGCTTTAAAATATTTTATCAAATCAATCATCATTGTATTATCATCTATCGGCACATAAAGCCCGCCTGCACCCTCAATGACAACAATATCACAAGAAGCTTCCATCTCTTCAATCTTGTTTTTAATCTTCTTTATATCAAGAGGCGTATTGTTAGATGCGACAAACGGAGCCGCTGCCGCCTCATAGGTAATCGGGACGATATCTTCAACCTCCAAGTGCCACAACTTTGGATTTAGCTCTTTGACACATTCTAAAAGCTCCTCCCCATCTGTCGCATATCCGTCCAAAACTCCCGTCTCAATCGGCTTTATAACTCCAACGCTAAGACCACGGGAAGCAAACTCTTTTAATAATAATTTAGTTGTGTAAGTCTTGCCGATATTTGTATTTGTAGCGGTTACGAAAATTCGTTTTGTCATAATTGTCTCATCTCTTTTACTTTGATAGATTATACCAAAACTCTAAAAAGTTTCATCTATGGCTCTTTTTGGATTACCCCAGATTTTAGTATAATATTTGAAGATTAGAAAAAGATGAATATTTACTACTAGAACAGCGAATAGTTATTGAAAATATTTAGGTTAAAGAAATCTAAGTTCTTTTTATTTTGCCACAATTATCTCAATTTAGTTATAATTTTTAACTATCAAAGATAATTATTGCAGGAACATTATGGCAACAAATACAGAATTAGAAACTATCAATGAAATATCGCTTAAATACCCTAAAAAATACAAAGTGTTTCTTTTAAATGATGACTACACCTCCATGGAGTTTGTTATAGATGTTTTGATGAGCATATTTCATAAAAGCTTTGCGGAAGCCGAAGTTATAATGCTTGAGGTGCATAAAAAAAACAAGGGTGTATGCGGGATATATACTCACGAAATTGCCGAAACCAAAGTAGCTCAAGTTCATAAAAAAGCTAGAGACAACGGTTTTCCGCTAAGAGCCGAAATGGAGGAGAATAATGATTAGCTACTCACTAAATGAGATTTTTCAAAAATCAATTATCTATGCAAAAGAGCTAAAACATGAGTATATAACCATTGAACATGTATTTTATCAACTTTTAAACTCTCCAGAGGGTGCAAAAATCATCTTTACATGCGGCGGCGATGTTGCAAAGATGAAAGAGCTTATAAAAAATTATATATACTCAAACATCGGCACACTTCCGCAAAATGTAAACGAAGAGCCTTTTGAGAGCGTCGCACTATCAAGGATGATTGAGAGAATGATAAAACATATCCAAAGCTCAAGACAGCAGAGCGCTGACATAGGCGATTTGCTTGTTGCCATCTATGACGAAGTGAACTCGTTTGCCTATATGCTGCTAAACGAGTATAATATTTCAAGGCTTGATATATTAGAAACTATCTCGCATAACGAAGAACCAAAAAGCGATAACGCAAAAGAATCTTATCTGCAAAAATACTCTATAAATCTTCTTCAAAAAGCAAAAGATGGGAAAATCGACCCCGTAATCGGACGGGATGACGAGATACAAAGAGTTATTCAGATTTTATGCCGCAGAAAAAAGAACAACCCTATTTTAGTAGGAGAAGCCGGAGTCGGAAAAACGGCTATTGCAGAGGGGCTGGCGCTAAATATAGTTGCACATAAAGTTCCTCCCATCATACAAAACAGTGAACTTTTTGCACTAGATTTGGGCGCAATGCTAGCCGGCACAAAATATAGAGGAGATTTTGAAAAACGGTTAAAAGGCATTATGGATGAGCTAAAATCAATTCCAAATGCTATTTTGTTCATCGACGAAATTCACACTCTCATAGGTGCAGGATCAACAAGCGGAACTATGGATGCGGCAAATCAGCTAAAACCGGCTTTGGCTTCAGGCGAATTAAAATGTATGGGTGCTACGACATTTGCAGAGTATAGAAACGGTTTTGAAAAAGATAAAGCACTAAGCAGAAGATTCTCTAAAGTTGACATAAATGAGCCATCTGTTGCAACAACTTACAAAATTTTAAAAGGGCTAAAGAACAAATACGAAGAGCACCATAATGTAATATTTACCGATAAAGCTCTAAAAACTGCTATCGACTTATCAAAAAGATATATTACCGACAAATTCTTGCCGGACAAAGCAATTGACCTAATAGATGAGACTGCCGCATCATTTCATCTAAAGAACAAGAAAAAAAGAGTAGTCAAGTCACACGATATTGAAAATACTATTTCAAAAATAGTAGGTATCTCAAGCTCAAAAGCAACCAAAGACGAAACACTCTCTCTCATCAATTTGGAAGAAAACTTGCGAAAAAGAGTAATCGGGCAAGACAAAGCAGTTGCAGAGGTAGCAAAAGCCATAAAAATCTCTAAAGCCGGACTAACTCCTCCAAACAAACCTATAGCATCCTTTCTATTCTCAGGTCCTACCGGTGTAGGCAAAACGGAACTCGCCCTTTCTCTTAGCCAAATACTCGGCATCAATTTTGAGAGATTTGATATGAGTGAGTATATGGAGAAACATGCTCTTAGCCGCCTTATCGGCGCACCTCCGG
This sequence comes from uncultured Sulfurimonas sp., assembly GCA_964358925.1. Classification (GTDB taxonomy): domain Bacteria; phylum Campylobacterota; class Campylobacteria; order Campylobacterales; family Sulfurimonadaceae; genus Sulfurimonas. Next base: position 1,437 of record CAYHRD010000166.1, on the reverse strand, counting down.
GATATGTCGGGTATGAGCAGGGCGGTTTGCTTACAGAAGCGATAAAAAGACACCCTTACACGGTTTTACTGCTAGACGAGATAGAAAAAGCACATCCTGATTTGGTAAATATTTTACTTCAGATTATGGACAATGCCACTCTTACGGACAACAACGGCTACAAAGCTAATTTTCAAAATGTTATACTCATTATGACATCAAACATCGGTGCAACTGCCAGAAGCGTAATGGGATTCAATAAAGACAGTTCACTATCAAAAAATGAGGAGTTAAAACTATTTTTTACGCCTGAGTTTAGAAATAGATTAAGCGCTATCGTAGAGTTCAAACAACTAGATAACGAAGTTGTAAAAGATATTGTAAATAAATTTATAGATGAGCTAAACAGTGAGCTAAAAAAGAAAAAAATCACTGTCACTTTATCTCCAAAAGCTGTAGAGTTTATAGCCCAGAGTTCATACTCGGCAGAGATGGGTGCCAGACCTATAAAAAGATATATTGGGGACAATATAACAAATCGGCTAAGTGATGAAATTCTATTTGGAAAATTAAAAAACGGCGGAAGTGTAGAAGTTTTATATGAAGAAGAGTTAATTTTAAATTTTAAAGAACCTGCTTGAATATACCAAGACTAAATAAATATACCTTAACATTTCCAAATCCAAACGATGCAAATGAAGAGGGTATTGTCGCTTGGGGAGGCGATTTAAATCCTTATAGGCTCATTAATGCATATAAAAATGGGATTTTTCCTTGGTACGGCAAAAATGACCCGATTATTTGGTGGTCAACCAATCCTAGACTTATAATGGAGTTAGATGATTTTAAACTAAGCCGTTCACTGAAAAAAAATATGAAAAATTTTGAATATAGATTTGACGCTAATTTTGAAGAAGTAATAAAACAGTGCAGCAGCGTAAAAAGAGAAAATCAAAACGGAACTTGGATACAAAACGATATTATTGAGGCGTACTCTTCTTTACATGATATGGGCATAGCACACAGCGTTGAGAGTTATCTCAATGGAAAATTAGTAGGCGGACTATACGGTGTTGTAGTAGGCAGAGTTTTTTGCGGAGAGTCTATGTTCTCCCTTGTAAGCGATGCTTCAAAATCTGCTTATGCCACACTAGTAAAACATCTAAAATTTTGGGGATATGATTTCATTGATTGTCAAGTACCGACAAATCATCTAAAAAATTTAGGTGCAAAAGAGGTAACAAGAGAATATTTTTTAAATAGACTAAATTATGCAAATATACTAAGTGTAGAACATAAATGGAAGATAGAAAGTTCAATAATAGGTAAATAATTATATAAGTGTAATTAACAATATATAAAAGTTTAAATAAATAGAATGATTTTGTAGAGTTAAAAAAATATGATTAAGTAAGAAGTAGAAGTAAATGATCAACTAGGCAGCGACCTACATTTCCA
>CAYHRD010000165.1:0-4230 GCA_964358925.1 uncultured Sulfurimonas sp. | reverse complement strand
GTTCATAAGATGGTCAAGTCTTTTAACATCAACACGGATTGTCTGTTCAACAACCTGCTGTTTTTTAGCAGGTGCCGCGGCTCTAGCATCATCCGAGTCTGAACTATCTCTTATTGAAGCCGGTTTAGGAGTCGGATTTACCGTCATCGGAACTTTTATAGTCGGTTCATAATCCTCTTCCGAAAACTCTTCTTCCGGCTCAGATGAAGAAGCATTACTTCCTTTTTTAGCCGCTCTTTTGACTTTGTCTTCAGCCTGTCTCTGGTTTAGAAGTCTCTCTATCTCTGCTTCTAGCTCATCCGCACCCATATTTTCATAGTCAATCTCATCTTCTGAATCTACAAACTCAATTTCAGGTTCTTCTTCTTCAACTTTTGGAGCCGCTTGAGACAGAGGAGTTTTAATCTCTCCGCTTCCTCCGACACATCTGTCAAGTCTAGCAACACAGGCAGAAACATCAACACCACCGTCAGCACTTGTATCGCGGATAATATTTAAAAGCGTTTTCATAAGGTCGATTGACTCTAAAATAACATCCATAATATCAGGTAGTATTACCAACTCGCCGTGTCTTGCTCTATTTAAAACATCTTCCATATGGTGAGTTAAATGTGTTAAAACATCAAAGTTTAAGAATGATGAAGCGCCTTTTACCGTATGTGCAACACGAAATATTCTGTTTAAAAGTTCTAAATCGTCAGGTCTGGTCTCTAATTCCACCAAGTCTTGATCCAGCTGTTCAATCAACTCGAAAGATTCAACCAAAAAATCTTGTAATATCTCTTGAAATTCATCCATATTTATACTCCTACTTCATATGTGCACGAACGACTCGCGCTATTTCGTTATAAAATGAACTTGCTTGGAATTTAACCAAATAAGCTTCACCGCCAGCTTCAACACCTCTGAGTTCACTAAAATGATCACTGATTGAAGAGTTAAATACAATTGGAATATTGCCAAATCTTCCGTCTTCTTTGACATTTGCGGCAAAATGAAAACCATCCATTCTAGGCATTTCAACATCTGAGACGATTATCTTCAAATTTTTAGATATTTTATCGCCGTACAACTCATAAAGATCGTTTAGTTTTTCTAAACCTTCTTCTCCGTCCATTGCCTCAATAACATCAAAACCCATTTTTATAAGCGCTTCTTTAACAATTTTTCTTGCTGTTGAGCTATCATCCAAGACAAGAGCCAAGCCTGAAAAGTTTTCAATCTCCGTAACATTAAACTGCGTATCTGGCTCATAAAGACCAAGGTCTTGAACGACACTCTCTAAATCCAAGATAAGAAGAACATTATCACCCTCTATTTTGGTAACACCCGTTATTTTGCTTCCTTCGGCAGAAGCGCTACTGCTCATAAAAGATGCAGGTTCTATATCTGCCCAATTTACTCTTCTGATGCGTTTTGCTTCATGAACTATAAAACCGATGAGTACATTATTAAACTCAGTAATTACTACTCTTGAATTTTTTTCAATCCCCTCCGGCTCGGTAATTTTCATCCATTTTGCTAAATTTACAACAGGTATAACTATGCTTCTTAAATCAAAAATACCCTCAATAAACTCAGGTGTACCCGGAAGTTCCGTCAATTTCGGCAGCTTAATTATTTCACGGACTTTCGATACATTCACCCCGTAAATACCTTCATAAACTCCGCTTTTTTCTTGTTTGAAAATACGGAAATCTACAAGCTCCATCTCATTTGAGCCAACCTTTAATGAATCTTCTATATTCATACTTTAAATCCCTTTTGAGAAAATTTTCTCTTCTAAAAACTCTATATCTTGTGTTGATTTTACAATAAAGTATCTTTGATTGCAAGCAAAAGCACCTAAATTAAAATATATAAAATTTTTTAATTTTATAGTTTTATTTTGATGAAAATGTCCTTCAACAAAGTAGTCGCACTTATACTTTTCATCCAATCTATTTGACATAAATTTTTGTAACCCTATAAACTCTTTACAGTCATCTTTTTTATCCAAATATAAATCCAAGCATTTTAAGATAGAGTGTCCGCTCAAAGAGTCGATAACCTTTAAAATAGACAAAACAGAAGGGTTTCTAATCACCGATGAATAAATTTTATACCCTAAATCACTCTCTATATCGCCATGCGCCAGCAGAACTGTTTTATTTTCAAATCTACATACAACGGGCTGAGAGGAGATAGGAAAAATCTTTACATGCGGAAATATTTTTTTTAAATTAAAGTCGTGATTTCCCTCTAAATAGATAACCTCTACAATTAAGGATATCTCATTTAAAAGTTTAATTGCCTCTTGATTTTTTTTGTGAGTATAAGGGATTTCTCCAAAGAGAGCATCAAAGATGTCTCCCATCAAAATAAGCTGTGACGGATTTAATTCTTTGAGTGCAATACTTTTTAAAAACTCTAAAAACTCAGGACGGTTATGCGAGTAGTGTGCATCTGCTACAACAAATGCACCGTTTTTTATCTCATGGGACATAAGCTATGTTCGGTACACCCAAATCTTCATCAAAACCCATCATCAAGTTTGCATTGGCAACCGCTGCAGATGATGCGCCTCTCATAAGATTGTCTATCGCGCTTGAGATAAAGAGTATATTTGCCTTTCGTTTTACATAGATGTCGCAAAAATTAGTTCCGGCGACACTCTTCATATCAACAGGATTTTTGCTAACTCTTACATGTTTAGCATCTTTGTAAAACTCTTCAAGAACCTCAAAAGCATCAAAATCACCCTCTACTTGAATGTAGATAGAGCTAATCATCCCGCGCGTAACGGGTACTAAATGCGGAACAAAATGAACCTCATCAAAATCAACTCCGAGTTTTTGTGCAATCTCCGGTGCGTGTCTGTGCATAAGAGGATTGTATGCAAAAAGATTATCATTTACATTTACAAAATGCGTCACATCGCTTAGTTTTTTACCTGCTCCGCTCACGCCTGTTTTTGCATCTACTATGATTGGCGTATGCTTTACTCTTCTGCTCATAAACGGCAGAACTCCCAAAACTGCGGAGGTCGGAAAACATCCCGGATTTGCAACAAGTTTTGCAGTGCGAAGCTCTTTAGCAAATAGTTCAGGCAAACCGTAAACTGCATGTTCTAAGTTTTGAGTATCTGTATGAGGACAGTAAAACTCCTCATAAATATCTTGTGGCAGTCTATAATCAGCCGAGAGATCAACAACTCTCAAACCTTTTTCGATAAGCGGTTTGACATAAGCCATAGCCGTTTGATGCGGAAGTGCTAAAAAAACAAGTTCACAACTGCTTGCACACTCATCGAACTCTGCTTTTTTAACCTCTAAATCACAAACTTTATTTAAAGACGGATGAAGCTTGTCAAGAGTCGTATTGCCGTCCGTATTTGCAACATAAGAGAGATTGAATTTTGGATGTTTTATAAGAATTTTTACAAGTTCAAGCCCCGTGTATCCGCTTGCACCTATAACACCTACATTAATGGCACTCAAATACTATCTCCTGATATCTTACTTCGATAACTTCAAACTCTTTTTGACCGTTTGGAAGCTGTACTTTAACATCGTCGCCCTCTTCTCTGCCTAAAAGCTGCTTTGCCAAGGGAGAGTTAAACGAGATAAGTCCCATATCGGGATTAGATTCGCATCCACCCACTATGGTATATGTAAACTCCTCATTGCTGCTCGTATCGCAAACAACAACGGTTGACCCAAAACTTATTTTAGAGTGCTCAAGCTCACTCGGATCTACTATTTTTGACGAACCTATAAGTTCTGCAAGTTCGGCTAGTCTAAAATCTATAAGTTTTTGATTCTCTTTTGCGGCATGATATTCGGCATTCTCTTTTAAATCACCGTGTTCCAAAGCCTCTTCTATATCTTTGACAATCTGCGGTCTTCTAACTTCTCTTAAATTCTTCACTTCAGCTTGGAGTTTGTTATATCCAAAGAGTGTCATCGGTTCGATTTTTTCCATAAATTATTCTCTTCTCTTAATTTTTTCTACAATTATATCAAGTATTAGTTTATTTTTTTCATCTGCGACAAATCAAACTCTATCTTCTCATCTTCGCACTCTATAGTTATAACACACTTGCTTTTGCTAATCTTTTTTGCTTTTTTTATCTCTTGCGCAAGTGTAATATTCTCTTTTGAGATTGGGTCGTGGGCGTAGAGTGTTTCATTTTTTACAAAAAAAAGTCTTCCGCCTCCGCATCCGTCACCGACTATTCCCTCGCAAATA
>CAYHRD010000164.1:0-4337 GCA_964358925.1 uncultured Sulfurimonas sp. | reverse complement strand
TCCGGCAAAGTTCTCACTCCGCTCCATCCCCATAAAATCTCGCTGATTGTACTGCTTTGCGTTGATGAAGATGCAACACCGAGCAAAAACAGCACTCCAAAGAAGCTAGAGAGCAGAAGCGCTTTTTCTTGTAAGAGATATTTTGGTATAAAAACAACGCCTATAAGATAGCCTAAAACCATAAAAATCATAGTAAAAGAGGTTAGGGCGGTATAGTTTTCCATACCCAGATGTTGCCCGTAAAGCCCGATTGTATCTCCCGCGATTACCTCAATGCCGACATAAAAGAAGAGTGCTATTGCCCCCAAAACTACGCGAGGAAACTCAAATATACTCTTCTCCTTTTCTTGAGTCTCTTTTGGAAATTCAAGTTCAGGAAGCGAAGAAAATTTCACAAGCGCTATTAAGCCACTTAAAACTACCGCCATTATGATATACGGTGTTATAAGTTTTAAAGCCAGAGCCTCTTTTGCCTCGCTTGATAAATCCTCTATTGAACCGATACCGGAAAGTATAAACGCGCTAAAAAGAAGCGGGACGATAACTCCGGCACTTTTGTTTATAAGCCCCATAATACTTATACGCATAGCCGCACTCTTGATATCTCCGATGCAGACTATATATGGATTTGAAGCTGTTTGCAGTATCGTAAGCCCCGTTCCCAGAGTAAAAAGTGCAATTAAAAAAAGTATAAAACTTGCACTCATCGCGGCCGGTATAAAAAGAAGAGCGGCGGCAACCATAACTGCCAAGCCCAAAGCCATGCCGTTTTTATAGCCTGTTTTCTCAAGCAGATAAGCCATCGGCAAAGCCATAACTGTATAAGCGATGTAAAAAGCGAAAGTGACAAAGAGTGCTTGAAACTCGTTAAGGTCGCAGATGACTTTTAAAAATGGGATGAGTGAACCGTTTAGCCATGTAACAAACCCAAAAATAAAAAATAGAACTCCTATGATTGCCATAGGAGCAAGCGTGGATTTACTTTGCACTTTTTAAGCTTTTTAGATAGTGTGCAACCGCATCTTCATCGTTTGTATGTGGCAGAACGATTTTTGCCACTTTTTTTACGCCCTCTTGCGCATTTGCAACCGCAACTGAAGTTCCCGCTAACTCAAACATACCGACATCGTTAAAATTATCTCCAAAAACGGTTAGTTTTTTTAAGTCAAAACCGACATATTCGCTTACGCTTTTTATGCCGTGAGATTTATCTGCATCTTTATGCAAAATCGTCAAAAAATAGCAGCCGACATAAGCTTCAGGAGCTAAGATATATTTTAAAGAATCTCCAAAAATTTTCTCTACTTGAATGGCAAGCTCTCGCAACAAAACCTCATCTCCAAAATAAACGATTTTAAAATTATCATCCATTGCACGAAGATTGCTATGCTGATTGTGGTGATCGTCATTTTTATAATTTTTAAGCACCTCTTTTTGATGTGCATTTAAAACGGTAGAGTAAGAGAAGATTTCGCGCAGAGTGCTATCTGCCAAAGAGAGGATAAAAGGGTAAATACCCAGTTTTGCACCCTCGTCTATAATAGCATCCGATACCGCTTTGTTTATAAATTTTGTGTCGATTATCTTCTTATCTATTGTTGCTATTAAAGCCCCGTCAAGCAGTATCATCGGAGCATTTATATCTATATCTTTTAAAAACTGCATAGTTTTTTTATAAGTTCTAGCTGTTGCTATACTCATAATGGAGTGAGTAGTCATCTCATTCCAAGCCCCTCTCGTAAACTCACTTACCGACAAATCGGTTCTCAAAAATGTATGATCCAAATCCGTAATATATATTTTTTTCATTTTATAGCTACCTTAATTGACATGTCATCATTCTCTCGACAAGCATTCTTCCGATTTCTAATTTATCATCAATAATTGATGTAATTTTCAAATCCGCCAAATTCTCCTTATCTTCCAATGATGAGATTTTTACTATCAGATTAATATTTTTAGTATGGTTTAAAATCGCTTCGCAAATTGCCCTTTTTTTCTCTATATTGTCAAGCGTTACTATTACCGCTGCCGAACTCTCCGCTTGCAATGCTTCTAAGAGGGAGAGTTTTGACATATCTCCCAAATACGCTTCTTTGCCATCTTTTAAAGCCTCTTGAACATGCTTCGGGTTATTGTCTATTATAACATACGGAGCATCTATCTCATCCAAATATTTTGCGGCGAACTTACCCGTAATACTATAACCGCATAAAATTACATGATCCTTTCTCGTAACAAATGCCGAGGTATCCAGCCCTAAGTATTGATAGTTGCTAATGTAACTTACAAATCTATTGATTTTTGAGATAAAAAACGGAGTAACTATCATAGAAAAGATTACGACTAAGATAAAAAGAGACTCAAGCTCTTTTTCTAAAAGCCCTCCGATACTCGCCACGGCAAAAATAACAAATGAAAATTCTCCGACTTGCGAGAGGGCAAGAGCCGTCTTAAGTGAGCGGGTATGCGACGAAGTGATACGCATTATTACATATGTTATAGCTGTTTTTGAAATAAAGATAAGAATAAAAGTCGTAATGATTATATCGATATGTTTTATGAAAAAAATAATATCTATCTTCATCCCTACGACGATAAAAAATGTCCCAAGAAGTATATCTTTAAACGGGGCTATATCGGATTCGACTTTATGGTGGTACTTTGTCTCCGCTATAATCATTCCTGCAACAAATGCTCCCAGCGAGTAGGTAAAACCCATAAATGAAGCCAAAAGTCCTGCACTTACTACAATAAAGAGGACAGAACTCATAAAAAGCTCATCTACTTCACTTCTAGCAGAAAAATGTAAAAGCCAAGTCATAACTCTTTTTCCGATAATAAAAAGTAACCCTAAAACCAAAACGGCACTTATAAATGTATCTCTTAAGATAAAGGCTACGGACTGATCTCCTTTACTTGTTAAAAATCCTAAAAAGATTAAAATAGGTATAACGGCAATATCTTGAAATATCAAAATTCCCATTGCTCTTTGCCCATAAGGGTTATTGATTTCTTTTGAGTTTTTTAAATAACTAAGCACGACAGCTGTCGATGAGAGAGCGATAGCAAGTGCAACTATAATAGCAGGAACGGCCGGAAGTCCAAAATAATAATAGGATACTAAAAAAATAAAAATAGCAGTGAGGCTTACTTGTAAAAAACCGTTAAAAAAAATCTCCGCCTTCATACTGTTCATTTTTGATAAAGAGACTTCAAGACCTATCGTAAACATTAAAAAAACGACTCCAAAGTCTCCTATATGCCCAAGCATAGCAGAACTGCCGTACTCTCGCAAATCAAACGCATAAACTATTATGGTACCGGTTAATATATAGCCTATAATCTGTGAAACACCGAGCCGTTTTAAAAGTAAGTTCAGTACCGTTGAGAGACCCAAAGCCGCTACTATATATAAAAGTACAAAATCCATCTAAATCTTTATTTATTAAATTATCTGTTATTCTACCAAAATATTCTTATAGCCTACTATTTTTAAAGGATATTGATTTACTAATTTTAAGAGATACTATACTATAATTGCGTCTTTAATTGACATTTTGGAGCTATTTTATGACTAAATACATTTTTGTTACCGGTGGTGTTTTAAGTTCCCTTGGAAAAGGGATAACAGCGGCTAGTATTGGCACTTTACTTAAACACTCAGGCATACAAGTCGGTATGTTAAAAATAGATCCATACATAAATGTCGACCCCGGAACTATGAGTCCGCTAGAGCATGGTGAAGTTTTTGTTACCAAAGACGGGGCAGAAACAGATCTTGATATCGGAAACTATGAGAGATTTTTAGACACCTCTTACCTAAAATCCAGCAACTTTACTACCGGTCAAGTCTACTCCGCAGTAATTGAGCGAGAGAGAGCAGGCGGATATTTGGGACAAACGATTCAAGTTATCCCTCACATTGTCGGTGAAATCGTAAAACGCATAAAAGAGGCAGGAGAGGGTCATGACATTCTCATAGTAGAACTTGGCGGAACTGTCGGTGATATCGAAGGTCTGCCTTTTATGGAAGCGATTCGCCAGATGAAACATGATGACGAAGTTGAAGGAACTTTTTTTGTACATGTAACGCTTATTCCATTCATCAAAGCTGCCGGTGAGCTAAAAAGCAAACCGACTCAGCACTCTGTTCAGGAGCTTCGCCGTATCGGTATCACCCCTCAAATGATAATTGCCAGAAGTGAAAATGCACTGCCAAAAACTTTCAAGAAAAAACTGGCAATGAGCTGTGATGTTTCTGCAGATAGCGTTATAGAGGCGCTTGATGCCGCAACTATTTATGATATTCCTATTACATTTTTGAGACAAAACAT
>CAYHRD010000163.1:0-4353 GCA_964358925.1 uncultured Sulfurimonas sp. | reverse complement strand
CTCCATCTGGGGGTTGGTCGAAAATGTGGTAAGCGGGCGCGTCAACGCGGATTAATTTTTTATCTTTAAGCCCACTCTAAAAAATGGAATCAACACTATTTTAAAACACTCTTTGGGAAGCAAAAAAGAGAAAATGCTATACAGCGAAGATACACGCACTCTAAATGTCGGAACTACGAAAGAGGAACAAGAAAACTTTTCTATAAACGATAAAGAAGTAATAGAACTTGCCAAGCAGGCACTTATCATCGAAGCTCATTATAATCGTCCGATGGATATCGAATGGGCAAAAGACGGAAACGACTCTAAGCTTTACATCGTTCAGGCAAGACCGGAAACCGTAATGAGCAAACAAAACAAAAGTATGACAAGCAAGCAATATTCACTTAACAATGCTGAAGATGCAAAAATTTTAACATCGGGGCGCGCAATCGGTGAAAAAATCGGTACGGGAAAAGTAACCGTCATAAACAACACCTTTGAATTTGCACGCTTTAAAGAGGGTGATATCTTAGTAGCAGATACGACAAATCCCGACCGGGAGCCTGTTATGAAAAAAGCTTCGGCAGTCATAACCAATCGCGGAAGCCGTACATGCCATGCGGCTATCGTTGCTAGGGAGATAGGCGTACCTGCCGTAGTCGGATGCGGCAATGCAACGGCAGTTTTGCAAGATGGACAAATAGTAACCGTCAGTTGTGCCGAGGGCGATGAGGGGCATGTGTATGAAGGCAAACTTGAGTACGATATCAAAACGATAGATATGAGCAAACTTAAACCTACAAAAACCAAACTTTTTGTAAATGTCGGAAATCCCGCAGAGGCTTTTAACTTTGCAAAAATGCCAAACGACGGAGTCGGACTTGCCAGAATGGAGTTTATTATGAACAACTCCATCAACGCTCATCCGATGGCGCTTGTTGACATGTACAAAGGAAAGAGCGTTATAGACGAGGATAAAATCCGTTCTTTCATGACTCCGTGCAGTGATACAAAAGAGTTCTTTTTGCAAAAAATCAGTGAGGGTGTGGGAATGATTGCCGCTGCTTTTTACCCGAAAACAGTAATTATAAGAACAAGTGATTTTAAAAGCAACGAGTACCGCGGTATGACGGGCGGTCTTATTTATGAAGCAGAGGAAGAGAATCCTATGATAGGTTTTCGAGGGGCAAGCCGCTACTACGATGATAGTTACCGCGAAGCATTTATGTGGGAGTGCGAGGCATTAAAGAGGGTGCGTGACGATATGGGGCTTACGAATATTAAAATAATGATTCCATTTGTCCGTACTCCGCAAGAGGGCAAAAAAGTTATAGAGATTATGAATGAGCAAGGACTTACTCAAGGCAAAAACTCTCTTGAAATATATGCAATGTGCGAGATCCCCGCCAATGTAATTTTGGCTGATAAGTTTTTAGAGGTTTTTGACGGCTACTCCATCGGCTCAAACGACTTAACCCAACTTACTTTAGGCGTTGATAGGGAGAGCGCAAAAATTGCCCATATATTTGACGAGAGAAACGAAGCGGTAAAGAGAATGCTCATAATGGCTATAGAGGCATGCAAGAAAAGAGGTAAATACATAGGCATCTGCGGGCAAGCGCCGTCTGATTATCCGGAAATCACGGAGTTTTTGGTACAAAACAGTATAGACTCAATCTCGCTAAATCCCGATTCGCTCTTTAAAATGCATCAAGTTGTGAGTGATTTGGAGAGTAAATTGCTAATATTAGAAACTTCTTATTAAATCAAGATTAGATTTGATTTAATATGATTAATTTGTTACTCAACAAGCAGCTTGATATTATTGTGCCAAACACTAACAAAGCGTTAGCGTTAGTTTTAAAAGAGGCATCTCCTAACGAGCTTGAGACGATTTCAAAAGACAAAGACCTCAAATCCATACTAAATTCTCTGCTTCAAGGCAGTGCACAGAGTTCACATGGAGATAAAACTCTTTTAGAACTTGCGAAAAACAACCCTACGCTAAAAGATTTCGGAAATGTCACTAGTACAGTAAAAGATTTGCTAAACACTCTAAAATCCGAGAAAAATCCTCTTCCCATTGAGACGACGCTAAAAAATTTTCTTATAGATATTAAAGAGCTTAGTGAGCCTCTCTTAAAAGAAAAAATTCAAAATTCCGGTGTTTTTTTAGAATCGAAACTGAAAAATGTGCAAAATCCTCAAGTAGAGTTAAAAAACTTGTTGGTATCTCTTGAGAAAAATATTGCAAAAATCGATACGCCTAATGCAAAATTACTGAACCAAAATATCAAAGAACTACTTTCAAATCCGATTTTAAGGGATGCTTCAAATGCGGCACTTCTGCAAACCCCAAAAGATGATTCGGCGGCTCTAAGGGAGCTAGCAAAAGGGGTTGAGAGAGTTTTATCGAAAGTTGAAGAGACACTGCAACAAACTACAAAAACATCAAAAGCAGAGGTAGAGATTGACAAAAAAGCTGATATTTTTTTAAAAGAGACGGCTACAATCACATCTAAATTGGCTCCGTTTAAAAATCCCCAAAAACTAGCAACACATGAGAGTGTCAAAGAGATTTTATCTGGGGATTTGAAGTCGATTTTGTTAAAAGCGGGTGAAGAGATTGCCAACTCTTCACATCCAAATCAGAGTGAGCTGTTAAAACTTACAGATAAATTATTGCTCCAAATAGATTATTACCAGCTACTTTCTCATCTCTCAAACTCTTCATCCCTATATATCCCTTTCTCATGGGATAGCCTTGAAGAGGGAAATATCAATATAAAAAAAGACAAAGAGAATAGGTTTTATTGCGATATTGACCTAAAATTAAAAGAGTACGGGGAATTAAAACTAAAATTGGCTCTTTACGATGAAAATCAAATTAACATTCATATCTACTCGGATAACAGTGAATTTAAAGAGATTGTAAAAGAAAATATCTCTCTTCTTCGTTCTGCACTTATAGAGTCGCAAATCACGCCAAAAGAGATACGCATTTTTGATACACTCAAAAAAAAATCACCCTATGAGAGCAGTTATAATCATATTGATTTGGGATTTGAGGTAAAAGTATGAAAAAAGCCGTCGCTCTTAGATATGACAAAGATAAAGAAAATGCTCCCCGAGTTATTGCAAAAGGGCAGGGAAACACGGCTGAGAACATCATAAAAATAGCCGAGCTTCACAACCTGCCCATAAGAAAAGATGAAGACCTCATCGAACTTCTCTCAAAAGTAGAACTAGATAAAGAAGTTCCCCAAGCACTCTACAAAGCAGTTGCGGAGGTATTTAGCTTTATATACAAGATAACAAAAAAAGAGGTGAGTTAATTGAACTCTAATCTTGGTTTATCAATTATACTCCGGCATAGTCGTTATATCTACACCCAGCTCTTTTAGTTTATAGCCTATTTCAACTACTCTATTTTTATATTTTTCGCTTTCCATAAAGCCCTCAAATGTACCAAGCTCTTTTAGTTGAACTTTTGTCGCGATAGTGTCTATCTGAGTAAGTGCTTTTTGCAACTCATCTTCCAAATCCTCAATTGTTTCTTCCATAAAATCTCCTTTTTTTGTAAATTTTTAATGTATTTTATACAAACTCAGCTAATAAATGCCATTAAAAAGCTTAAACTCATGGGCTATGATGTTGGCATGTGGAAGCAGATAGCTACAAAGTTGTATTTGTAATCTAAAAAGAGGAAATTCATTCACAGCAATTCAGCTCTGAGTGAGGACGGTTAGTAAATATCACCTCTGTTGTCACTCTTAACCATAAGAATAACCAATTCATCTTCAATAATTTCATAAATAAATCTATAATGATTGATTCTAAGTCTGTAATACTCTGAATTTGAGAGTTTTTTGATGTCTAAAAAATTGTTTGGATAAGGGTTAAGCTTAAGAATCTTCAATTTTTCCTCAATCGTTGATTTCTCTTTAGGGATTCTTTTTTCAATAAACTTGATGACACTTTTTTTTGGAATCAGCCTATACATCAGATAAGATATTCTTCAAAATCATCTCTCTTACCGTTTTTGTAATCATTGGAAATTTTTTGCAACTCTTTCATTTGGGATTCAGAGATATAGTCAAAATCATCTTTAGACAACTTTGTCACATCAATTGGTTTAATTATTTCCACCTCAGAAGTTGAAAAGTGAGACAAAAACCATTGAAATTTATCGGAAATTGATTCATTTACCCTAAGTGTTATAGTTTCCATTTGCTACCTCTCCTATCCATTATTTCCCAAATTATACCAAGTTTCCCCAAACAAAAGAGTAACACTCGTTCAGTTTTCACATGCTAATGCTATTTGGCTTTTAAAGAAAAACTAAGAAAATACATAAAAGTGTGTGTGACA
>CAYHRD010000162.1:0-4392 GCA_964358925.1 uncultured Sulfurimonas sp. | reverse complement strand
CTTATCGTCGCTCCAGAAGTTTGTTTAACCGGTTTTGATTATGAAAACTATGACAAAGCGGTTGAGTTTTCACATATAGCAAATGAAAAGCTCAAAATTGCCTCTAAAGACAAAATTATTATACTGACTATGCTTGAGAGAAGAGGCAAAGAAGTTTTTAATTTCGCCAAGATATTTTACAACGGCGAAGTTGTTTACGAGAGAGCAAAGGCAAAACTTTTTCGTTTCGGCAATGAACATAAGTATATGTCCGAGGGAAGTGATGAAGATATTAAAATCGTCGAGATTGACGATATAAAGATAGGTATTTTAATCTGTTTTGAGCTTCGTTTTAAAACACTTTGGCATAAACTGGAGGGGTGTGATGTTATCGCAGTTCCATCTTGGTGGGGAGTTTTAAGAACTGAGCATTTTAGGATATTGACTCAAGCACTTGCTATTATAAATCAGTGTTATGTCGTTGCAAGTGATTCACAAAATATAGATTGCACGAAAATGAGCGGGATTATAAGACCGCACGGAGAAGATGAGAGAAATGAGAACAGAGCTTGCTTAGAGGTAAGTTATGATAAAAAAGAGATTATTTCTATGAGAAAATATATGGATGTCGGCATTGGATAGAATTACAGCAACAAAAACCGCAAAATTAGCCGATGAGTGCCATAAAATATTTCCTCTAAATGAGAGCGTAAAAAATGCAATCGCTAAAACAAACAGAGAAGAGTTTGTTCCGTTTGGGTTTAAGCAGAGTGCATATAAACTAGATGCTCTGCCTATGGGTTCTGCCCAATGGATAAGTTCTCCTTTGACAGTTGCAAAAATGACGCAGTATCTTGAACCGAAAAAAAATGATAGAGTTTTAGAGATAGGTTGCGGAAGCGGTTATCAAGCAGCCGTACTTTCGCATATATTTCGCGGTGTTTTTACAATTGAGAGGATAGAATCTCTGATGGTAGAGGCAAAATCCCGCTTTAAAAAACTTAGTATTAATAATATTCATACAAGAATTGACGACGGGCAAAACGGATGGGTTCAGTTTGCTCCCTATGACAGGATTCTATTATCGGCAACGGCAAAAACTATACCGCAAAAGCTTTTTGAGCAGCTAAGCGAGGGTGGGATTTTAGTAGCTCCCATGCAAGTCGGCTCAAGGCAGATTATAACCCGTTTTAAAAAAGTAGGCAACTCTTTGCAAAAAGAGGAGTTGGAAGAGTGTGACTTTGTTCCTATCGTAAGCGGAATTCAGAAGTAGAATTAAAGAATTTCAAGTTCTGCTTTTATTTTATAGCTTAGAGGTTTTAGTTTATTGATATTGTCGTAGTTTGCTCTTTTATATGCCTGACTTATCTCTTTAAAATAGAGTTTATAATGATTCATATAGTTAAATAGGAACTTTTCGACTTCATCATCAAGATAAAGCTCAGTTATCGTAACCGTCATTTCATTCCATACATTTTCAAATCTTTTTTCAAGAGAGGGATTTGGTTTTTTAACAAAATCATTTTTGATACTGCTTAGCTCTTTCCAATGTGTTATCAGTGTATAAAATCCTATATTGGAGATTTTTTTATTGAATATTTCCAGTTTATTGATAGTTTCGTTGTAGTGGCTATTTAGGGTAGGTGCTTCTTTTTGCAGGCTATCTGCAATAACATTAACAAGATCCGCATAGGTTTGAAGATCATTTTTTAGTTGATTTTTATTCTCTTTTGAAATATCAAGATTCTCAACTTTTTTCATAATCGATACAATATTTGATTTGTACGGAGATATCTTATCGTATTCGCCGCGCCAAATTATAGAGTTTGCGTCATTTACATTTTGTCTAAACTCTTCTGCGATATTTGCTTGTTTTTTGTTATCGCTGCCGAGTGTAAACATAGATGCGTTTAGTGTTGAAAAGATTAGTATGTATAGTAATAGTTTCATTTTTTTCCTTCAAAATTTTTAAAATATTATGCTTATTTTGTTACGCTACGGTTACTCCAAAATTATAGGTTTGCTAAATATTTTTTGATTATATGAAGCTTTTTATTGTAAAATAATAGTTAGCATAAGTTAGGATTGATGTATGGAAGATGTATACGGTATAAAATATTCAAAACCTGAAGTAGTCTTAATGCAAGATACGGGTATAGGTGTAGCTGAAGCGGCGGCTAGAACTTGTTACGACTCATTTGAAAATAGCGAAAATGAGGCTATTAAATACATTGAAAAAAATATGCCCGATAGTGCTACATGTCAAAAGATAAATGATATAGAGGATTCAAATCTGTTAAATGATTTGGCTTGGACATATTTTCATCATTCTATTTTAGAGCACGCAAATTTAAGTTTTCTCATAAGAGGAACAAGCAGAGGTGTGCTTCAAGAACACGCTAGACATCGTATACAAGCCATAAGCGTTAGAAGTACCCGTTACACGATGAGTTCTGTTATTAATGCTTTTATCGCTTCAGAGACAAGCAATAACAGAGATTTTTTTATAGATAAAGTTTTGGGTTTTGATATGCTTGTCACATGCGATAAAGAGTACAACAGAATCGAAATCGGTGCGATGTACGATAAGCTAAAGTACCAGTCAAAAACGGTAGAAAATTTTAACGAGATAGCCGTAGCAAAAAGTTCGCTCTCTTTTTTGAATGAGTTTGCAGGCAATTCACAAGCGTTATTTGATGCGCTTGAGAGCGGAAAAAAGAAACGAAATGTCGGTGACGCGTTTAAACATATAGTAACCGATAACTTTAAAGTCGACATGGTCGTGACATTTAATCTTAGAAGTCTTAAAAACTATTTTACGCTAAGAGACAGCGGTGCGGCATACTTTCAAATAAGATGGTTGGCACAGGAAATGATGAAAAAAACCCCGTCAAAATATTTAGATTTGATAATTAAAAAAGGATAATTTTATGTGGAAATATATTTTAATAGCTAGTTTTTTATTTAGCGGGTGTACACACTTTGAGTTTAGTTTTGCTATGTGTGATAACATCGGATCCGAACAAAATCCGGAGATGATTGAAAAGTGTAGAAATTACAATGAAGAAGAGGCGCAAAAAGCCTTTGATAAAACAAAAACGAAAACTTCAACTAGCGAAGATGCTTTAGAATTTAAAAAATAGCTTTAGTGCCCGTGCGGCTAGCGAAGCAAAAGGGACTTGTTCCTTTTGTGGACAAAATAGGGATAAGGTTCCCTTGAATTTATGAAATAAATTAAAGGAAAGAACAATGAATACAGAAAAAGAGTTAATGAGTAGAAGCGGCGGCGTATGTGAACTTTGTGGAAACAGTGATGGGCTTAGTATTTTTGAAGTTGCTCCATCAGACGGAAGCGCAGAGCAATCTATATATGTGTGTTCTGTGTGTAGAGACCAAATAGAAAATCAGGATAAAATGGATGAGGCACACTTCAACTGCTTAAATGACAGTATGTGGAGTGAAGTTCCTGCCGTTGTAGTTATGTCGTATAGACTTTTAAAGACTCTTGGAAGAGAAGATTTGGTTGATATGATTTATATGGAAGATAGTCTTAAAGCTTGGGCAGATGCCGGAACAGGAAGTAATTCAAGCAGCGTAGTCGTTAAAGATTCTAACGGTGTTGTGTTAAATGCCGGTGACAGTGTTGTAATCATCAAAGATTTAGAGGTAAAAGGTGCCGGTTTTACTGCAAAAAGAGGCACAACCGTTAGAAATATATCCATACCATCAGATGTTGCAGATCATATAGAGGGTCGCGTAAACGGAACTAAAATATACCTAAAAACAGAGTTTTTGAAAAAAGCATAATTTAATTCTGTGCTAATTAGCCGTATATAAAAAGGTATATATGAACTCTTTAAAACCAATAGCCGTAAATATATCAATACCTCTTTTTATATCTTTGGCATTAGGGTCTTTGGTATTTTATGAAGCTAAAATACCAAAGATAATATTTAATTTGGTTCCGTATCTGTTTTATGCCATCAGTGCACTCATTTTATGGGTGTCATGGCATTTTAATCGCAACAGATTTATATTTATAATTATTCCGCTTTTGTTGATACATGTCGGATTTGGGTATTTGAATCCTAAAAGGGCTACGGATCTCTTTCTTTATAGCTCTATGCTCTATCCGCTCCATCTTCTTATATTTTTATCCTTAAAAGAGCGGGGGTTGTTCTCAATCTGGGGAATTTTAAAGATTGCTTTTTTTGTAGTTGAAATAGCGGTTGTTTTATATTTTGTTATTTATCCGAATGTGGATTTTATAGCTGTTTTAAAGATGAAACTCTTTGCAGTCTCTTTTTATCCGCTTGAAGATTTATGTATGGCTATTGCTATTTTTGTAGTTTTCGCAATGAGTATATTGATAATGTTTAATAAATATATATTATACAATAGCTCATTTTTAGT
>CAYHRD010000161.1:0-4403 GCA_964358925.1 uncultured Sulfurimonas sp. | reverse complement strand
GAATATCCCTAAAAACATCCCACTCTTTCATCAGTTTTTGCGCCAAATGTTGAAAAAGATCTTGTGTTTGAGGCGTAACACATGAAGGTTTTGGCATACCCGGAGGAGCCGATTGCTCACATTTAAAGATATAAAATGCCGGTTGAGGAATTCCCATAAAAAGTACCTTTTAAAAATTTTCGCAATTATATCAAAAATAATCTCATAAATTCTAAATAGGATAAAAGAAGTCGTCTTTTTAACTGATGTTACGCACTAAAACGAACTCGTCCGTTTTAGTGGCAGGGACAAATGTCCCTACAACCCCCTAAAGCTACAAAAAACAAGTTTTTCGAGATTTACAAAGTTTTTACGAACTTTTTTTGAAAAGTGCGTAACCTATTTTAAATGCAATAACTCTCTTACGACTTCCCTATCATCAAAGGGAAACATCTCGTCATATATTATCTGATATGCCTCATCCCCTTTTCCAAGAATAACAACGACCTCATCCTCTTTTTGATCATTTAGTGCCATCTCGATAGCTTTTCTTCTATTTAATTCGACAGTTACTATGCTTTTATCTTCTATGCCCTCTAAAATATTGTTTACTATATCTTGCGGCTCTTCATTTCTTGGATTGTCACTCGTTATATATACTTTTTTTGCCAAACTTGCAGCAATTCTTCCCATCATAGGTCTTTTTAGTCTATCTCTGTCGCCGCCTGCACCAAAAACAACCAAAAGCTCTTTTTCTTTTAGCGCATTAAGTACTTGCTGCATACCGTCAGGAGTATGGGCAAAATCAACGATAACATTGGGAACTTCGCTTACCTGTTCCATTCGTCCGCTTACACCGGCAAAATTTTCAACCACTTCACAGACATCTTCTAATTTTTTTCCGCTTAAAAGATGAGTTGCCGCAATTGCAGCCATAAGATTGTAAAGATTGAAAAAGCCGTGCAAAGAGGCAGTAAAAGGAACCATCTCGCCAAAATATTGAATAATTCCGCTTGTTGCATTGTTTAACGAGTATGCGATAAGTCTATATGTTGCCGAATTTTCTATACCGTATGTAAAAGTGTTTTTAAAATTAAAAGAGGCTTTTGGCTCATCTTTGTTGATAAGTTTTCTTCCTTCATCTTGAAAAAAACTATTTTTTACGGCTATATACTCACCTATTGATTTATGATAATCTAAATGGTCTTGAGTAATATTTGTAAGTATTTTTAACTCAAAGTTTAGCCCCTCTACTCTTTTTTGAGCGATTGCATGAGAGCTTACTTCCATAATGAAAAACTCACAACCTGCACTCACTGCTTGATAGATATGCTTATATGTGTTGAGTACGGACGGAGTTGTGAGCGTTTTGCCCTCTACTATCTCATCATTCATGAAAAAACCGCGGGTTCCCTGCATAGCGGCTTTATAACCCAAATCTAGCAAAAATGAGTATATAGCACTTGCCGTCGTCGTCTTACCGTTTGTTCCGGTAATCCCTACAATTTTTATCTTGTCAATTCCGAAAAGCTTTGCAACATCTTTAATATTTATAATTGAATGAGCACCGTTATCTTTTGCATTTTGAAGAAATTTTTCATTTTGCGGCGTCAATACAAAAGCAGTCTCTTTATCGCACTCTTGCGAATTCTCCGTTATATACTTAAACTCTTCATCGCTAAGCTCAATTTTCAATTTTTTTACCCTTTGCTAATTTTTTAAGCAGCTTTCTAAGCAGTTCGTCACTTGGATAAACACTTAGGGCATTTTCTAAATAAGATAGTGCCATTTCAGCAAAACCGTTATCTATAAGATTGTCTAAAAAATCGATGAAATCTTCTCTCTCACTAATAATAACTCGTGTTGAAAACATAATATTTTCAAAAGTTTCCTTAAAACTCTCACCGCTGTCGATTATAGCTTTAAAATCTTTATATAAAATCCCGTCTTCAAACTCTAATCTATCACGGAGAGGCTCTGCAAAAACCTCTCTAAGTTTCTCTAACGAACCGTCCATATTTTGCAAAATATTACTCATTATAATATCTGCCTGCTCTTTATCTTCTTCTTTTAATATCTCGTAATAATCAAAAAGAGCTTCGGCTCCGCCTTCTCCGCTTAGTGCCATCTCTGCTAAAATAACGCCGTTATACGCCTCTTTCGAATTTGGAAAGTTTTGCAATACCGCCGCAAACTTCTCTAATGCATTTTTATAATCTGACTTGGAAAAACTGTCCTTAGCCTGAGATAATGTTTTATATTTACTAATTGCCATAATATTTCTACGCTTATTTATAATTTATCTATATCGTTTTCCATACCAAAAGGTACATTTATCACTGTGATTTCAGGATGTATATCTATTTTAAGCTGTCTCTCTACACCGTATTTTAGAGTTGTTCCGCTACTAGAACACCCCACACACGAACCCTTTAGCTGTATATATACCTTAGAGTTTCTAACGGTTAAAAAATCTATGTCGCCGCCATCAAGTGCCAACGACGGGCGAACTTTGTTTATAACATTTCTTACGGGAGCCATCAACTCCTCATCCGTAAATGGAATCATATCCATCCTTTAAAATTTGTATAACTTATTGTATTCATAAGATATGAAAAATTCGCTTAACAAGTGATAAAAAATATCACTTATTCTCCTAACGAAAGGATTTGATGTACATATGCAGGTTTTCTCATACCCACAAGTATATAATCAATATCGTCTTTTTGCATTAAAAATCTTATTGCACACTCTTGCATAGATACACTGCATTTGTTAAAAAACTCTTTTAACTCTTCTCGTGTTTTTATTGAACACTCGAAAGAGACACTTTTTTTATACTCTTGAAGATATAAATCAATAAGATTTAGCACCGTTTCTATATTTTCTTCATCAACTGCTTCTAATGATTTTTTAATATGGGGAATAATTTGAGAAAATAAAAAAACATCATAGTCGCCAATCCATCCATATTTGTGCTTTACTTCATCTAGCTCTTCCAAAAGATTATACATAGGTCTCAATGTTTCATTATCGCAAATTTCCATCAACTCGTTGAAATAGCAATAATACTCTTTACTCTCGTCACAATCGCATAAACGAAACATCTTATCTTTATATTTTGCATTAAGCGGTCTATTTGCCAAAACTCTCAAACTGCTTTTTTTTGCCCAAGAAGCACATCGAAGTCCATCTATCTCCAAAATATTAATAGGAAGTTCAATTGTAGTAAAACTATGCATATCGTTTTTTGCTATGTTTGCTGCATTTTGAGCTAAAGTTAGCAAATCTTCGTAAGGCAAAAATTCATTACTGGATTTTGGAAGAGAAAAACTATTTGAACTAACTCCGTAAGAGCCTATTCTTCCCTTTTTTACCTCTTCTTCAAGTCCTACAAATACCTCTTGGAGCCTTCTATACATCTCATCCAATCTTTCATCTTTAGAAACATCTCTTCTGAGGGCATCCAAAATATAGTATTCGGGATTATGCACTAAATAACAATCTATTTTTTCAATCTCTAATCTTTTTAAAGATTCTGTTAATTGGTCACGCATAAATTGTTTTGATATAGAGTGATAACACTCTTGATTATATTCTACGACCTCTTGCGCATTTTCTATTGCCAAAAGCCCTTTTTTATAATTTAGCAAATTGGTGCCTTGTATATAACCGAATTTACCGACTATTTCAATCTCATCTCTTTTATAGTCATCAAATTCTCTAAATGCGAGCGCAATAGCTCTCTCGGCACCACCATCCATATAGTTTGAAGATGTATCAATCATAGTTATACCCGATTCTATCGCTTCTTTTAGTGCTTCAATATGTTGGGGATTTAAATCACTGATTCTGTAAGTTCCAAATGCGAAATTACTCATAATGTCTCGCTTATAATTTAAGTAGTTTGGGATATGGAAATAATGAAGGTTAACAGCGAGAAAAAATCTCGCCGTTATAAAAAACGAATTATACTAATTCGATAAATGCCATAGTAGTAGCGTCACCACGACGAATACGCGTTCTAGTAATTCTAGTATATCCACCTGGACGATCAACATACTTAGGAGCTACTTCATTTACTAAAGTTTTAGTTGCTTCTTTACTTTGAAGCGCCGCAAATACTGCTTTATGAGCATTTGAATCATTTTTACCTGCAACAGTAATAAGTTTTTCAATATAAGAACGAAGTTCTTTTGCTTTTTCTACAGTAGTCTCAATTTTACCGTGTTCAATTAACGAAATGCTAAGGTTTTTAAGTAAAGCTGCACGATGCGAACTTGTACGACCTAGCTTACGATATCCATGACGATGTCTCATCTATAATTCCTCTATTTAGCTTATAAAGCTTCTATTTTCTTTTTTAATGCACTCACGACATCATCTGCTAAACTACCGCCGACTTCATAGCCGAACTCTTGAAG
>CAYHRD010000160.1:0-4423 GCA_964358925.1 uncultured Sulfurimonas sp. | reverse complement strand
TAAACCCATAGAAAATTTTAAAAACACCCTGCTGACTATCAGTACAAACCATGATTTAACCATAAAAGCGGACGAAAACACTCCGCTGGAACTCTCTCAAATGGCACATAGTTTTAATAGGTTAATTGGTACATTAAAAGAGCTTATAGAGACTTCAAAGCAGAGTTCAAGCGAAAACGCTTCCATTTCACATGAACTCTCTACAACAGCTATGGGAGTAGGAGAAAATGTTGAGAAGTCTGTCGTAGTGATAGATGAAGCTACCAAAAAAGCAAGCGAGATTAAAGATGAGATTCAAAGAGCTATTTATGAGGCGCAAAACAGTAAAAAAGATATCATCAGAGCAAATGAAAATCTTAATCGTGCCAGAGACGAGATAGTAGAACTTACTTCAAAAGTTCAAAGCAGCGCACAGCTTGAAGTTGAACTCTCCCAAAGAATGCAAACTCTCTCTCACGATGCAAACGAAGTAAAAAGCGTACTTGCTATTATCTCAGACATTGCAGACCAGACAAACTTGCTAGCCCTTAATGCCGCAATCGAAGCAGCAAGAGCAGGAGAACACGGAAGAGGATTCGCAGTTGTTGCAGATGAAGTCCGTAAACTTGCAGAGAGAACACAAAGAAGTCTTACAGAGATAAATGCTACTATAAATGTAATAGTCCAATCCATCGTAGATGTAAGCGGACAGATGAGTTCTAATTCGGATGAGATTCAAGAACTGGCAGATAGTGCCGCAGATGTTGAAGAGAAGATAAACGAGAGCGTATCGATAGTAAATGAAGCAGTTCGTGCAAGCGATAGAACGGTAAGCGACTTTGAAAAAACAGGAAGAGCCGTAGAGTCAATAGTTTCTCAAGTATCTCAAATCAATGAAATATCTTCAAAAAATGCAAGAAATGTTGAAGAGATTGCAGCTGCAGCGGATCATCTAAACTCTATGACCGATGAACTGCATGCAAAGCTTGAGGTTTTTAGGACATAGTTAGTGATTACCGCGCTTGTCATTGAGATTGCCGCGCTTCGCTCACAATGACAAGCGCGGCAATCGCAATGACGGTTATATCTCTTCTTCAAACATGGCATCAAGCAGACCGTCAACAAACTCGTACTTATCAAACGGTGTTAAATTTTCAGGTTTTTCACCGGTTCCTACATATAGTATAGGAAGTCCAAGAGCATAAGCTATACTAAAAATACTTCCGCCTTTTGCAGTGCCGTCAAGTTTTGTGATGATAATCCCGTCAATTCCTATCATCTCGTGAAACGCTTTTGCTTGGGCAATCGCCGAATTCCCTTGCGTTCCGTCAATAATAAGAATGGTTCTATGAGGTGCGCCGCTATGAGCCTTATCGCAAATACGGTTGATTTTTTTTAGCTCATTAGCCAGATTTGTTTGAGTGTGAAGTCTTCCTGCGGTATCGATAATTACATTATCAAACCCTTTTGACTTGGCAGAATCTATGGTGTCATAGGCAACAGCCGAGCTATCATGACCCTGCTTTGAAGCCACTATGGGAATGTCTAATTTTTTTGCCCAAAGAGTAAGTTGCTCTATTGCAGCGGCACGAAAAGTGTCTCCTGCACCTAGCATAACTTTTTTACCATCATTCTTATATTTTAGCGCAAGTTTAGATATGGTCGTTGTCTTTCCTGCGCCGTTTACTCCAACAATCAACTCAACAAACGGAGAAGTAAACTCCGGTTCCTTGTAAGTCGTATGCGCAAGCGTAGCGAGTAGTTTTGGTCGAAGAATATCACGAGTTACTTTACTTTGATATATCTCATTTAAAATAATCTCTACTAACTCATACTCAACATCTGCTTCAAGTAAAATGTCTTCAATCTCGCTTTTAGAAAATGATAGCTGTTTTTTTGGAACTACCGCTTTTATAGCCTCTACGGTTTTACTAAGCGATTTTTTTATAAATCCAAACATCTATTTGCCCAAAGCATTTTTAATATCACTGTCTACAAACTCTTCTTGTGTAGCACCGACATAATGATTTATGAGAGTTCCGTTTTTATACATTGCCATAGTAGGGATAGGATATCTCTCGCCAAGTTTCAACTCTTTTACTATTGCATCACTTAGACGGCGATTTTGATCCGAATTTACTAAAATATATTTTGCTTTATACTTTTGTGCAAACTCTTCCAATTTTGCATTCTCTACCTTATCTTCAATAGTAATCCCGATAATTATGAGTTTATCTTTGTATTTTTCTTGAAGAGAAGTTAAGTGCGAAGCCGCTGTACGACAAGGCGGACACCAAGTTGCAAATATATCAAAAATAACTACTTTATCTTTTGCACCTTCTAAAATAAAGCCTTGTCCGCTTTTTTTTACGACATACTCTTTTTTATCAAGACCCGTTAATACATATTCGGGACCCGAGAGCATCTCATTTGCACTGCTAGATTTTTCTTTGTTATTAGAACAACCTTGAAATAAAATCGCCGATAATATTGATATAAGTAAAATATATTTTTTAAACATTTGCCTGCCCTGTTTTCTGTTTTTTGAGTAAAATAAACAAAATTATAACCATAAAGATTTTATATGCCTCTTACAAAAACAATTTTTAGACAAAATTGTCTAGATAAAATTAAAAATAGTCCAAAACATAATCGTATATACAAAAATGCAAAAATAAGCTCTTTATTACTTAAAGAACTTAAAAAATTTAAAAACAAGAAGATACTTTTTTATACATCCTTACCTTTTGAAGCAGATACGGCAAAACCGATTAAAATGCTCAGAAAAAAATATGATATTTTCGTGCCGTTTATGGAAGGCGAAAGTTTTAAGATGGTACCATTTAGGTTACCGCTTAAGAAAAAAAAGTTTGGTATTTATGAAGCGGGAAACAGTTTAAGAAAAATTAAAAAAATAGATATAGCTATAGTGCCGATAGTCGGTGTAGATGGAAATTTACAAAGAGTTGGTTTTGGAAAAGGGATGTATGATCGTTTCTTTGCAAAGTTCAAAAAGAGACCGTACACAATTTTTATACAATCAGAATTTTGTTTTACAAAAAAAATTATTTGTGATGATTATGACATCACATGCGATTTAATTATCACACCGCATATTAAGGTGCAAAATAAAAATATGGCTATAAAGAGGAAGTAAAATGTTAAATGAGGTACTAATCGGCGGCTCAGCAGCCGTCGTTAGTGGACTTATTGGATTTTTCATCTCTAAAAAAATAACTAGTGCTAATTTTGATATTTATGTCGAAAAAGCCAAAGCTCAAGCAGGTGCAATTGAAAATGAAGCACAGTTGCTTTTATATAAAGCTAATATCAAATCTCAAGAGATAGAGTTAGAAGCTACAAAACTATATGAAAGCGCAAAAGAAAAAGCTAGAATAGATCTTCTGCAAAGAGAAGATGATATTATGAGAAAAGAGCAAAGCTTTAAGCGTTATAAACAAAATGAAGAGAAAAAACTTCAAGATGAAGTTGCTACTTTAAAAGCTAGACAAGTTGATTTAAAAAGAAATGAAAAATCTCTAGGCTCACTTAAAAAGAGATATG
Organism: uncultured Sulfurimonas sp.; assembly: GCA_964358925.1. GTDB lineage: Bacteria > Campylobacterota > Campylobacteria > Campylobacterales > Sulfurimonadaceae > Sulfurimonas. The sequence continues at coordinate 880 of CAYHRD010000160.1, read as the reverse complement.
AAGATAAAATGGATGAAGCGCTTAATGCAATTGAGCATTGTGCAGGTATGACGAAAGATGAAGCAAAAGTTGTTTTACTAGAAAAAGTAGAAGAGAAGTCTCGTGCGCAGATAGCTCATATTGTTAGGCGTTATGAGAATGAAGCAAAACATGAAGCGAAAAAAAGAGCAAATTATATTTTAGCTCAAGCCACGAGCAGATACGCCGGTGAATTTGCGGCTGAGAGACTGACAAATATTATCAATCTTTCCGATGATGAGCTAAAAGGTCGCATAATCGGCAAAGAGGGTAGAAATATCAAAACTCTTGAGACTCTTTTGGGCGTAGATATTATTATAGACGATACACCGAATGTGATTCTCGTAAGCAGCTTTAACCTCTATAGACGCGCAATAGCAACAAAGACAATAGAGTTGCTTATAGAAGACGGTCGTATTCAACCGGCTCGCATTGAAGAGATTTATAATAAAGTTTGTGATGAATTTGAAGCAAATACGCTAAACGAGGGTGAAGAGATAGTAGCCGATTTAGATGTAGGCGTTATGCATCCTGAACTTATCAAGCTTATAGGTAAACTTCGTTATCGTGCTAGTTATGGACAAAATGCTCTTGCTCATACTCTTGAAGTTGCTCATTTAGCCGGAATTATGACTGCTGAAATGGGCGGAGATGTCAGACTTGCAAAAAGAGCCGGACTGCTGCATGATATAGGCAAAGCGGTTACTCATGACAGCGAGGGCAATCATGTAGATTTAGGTGCGGCTATTTGTAACCGTTACAATGAACACAGCACGGTTTTAAATGCTATTTACGCTCATCACGGCTATGAAGAGATTAACTCTATAGAGTGTGGTGCAGTTTGTGCCGCTGATGCTCTATC
>CAYHRD010000159.1:0-4425 GCA_964358925.1 uncultured Sulfurimonas sp. | reverse complement strand
TGCGATAGGATATCCCGTTGCTTTAGAAGCCAAAGCCGATGAGCGAGAAACACGAGGATTCATCTCGATAACTATCATTCTTCCTGTTTTTGGATCAATTGAGAATTGAACATTGCTTCCGCCCGTGTCAACACCTACTTCTCTTAAAATATCAAAAGAAGCGTTACGCATTCTTTGATACTCTTTATCAGTTAATGTAAGTGCAGGTGCAACTGTTATAGAGTCGCCCGTATGAACACCCATCGGGTCAAAGTTTTCGATAGAACAGACAATAATACAGTTGTCCGCTTTGTCACGGATAACTTCCATTTCATACTCTTTCCAACCAAGAAGCGACTCTTCGATTAGAATTTCTGTAACAGGAGATTCATCAAGTCCGCGTTTAGCAAGCAGCTTAAATTCATCCATATTGTAAGCGACACCGCTTCCGCCGCCGGCAAGAGTAAATGATGCGCGGATAATTATCGGAAAACCTATTGTATCAGCAGCTTTAAGAGCATCATCCATATTGTACGCATACATCGAAAACGGCAAATCCATTCCGATTTTAATCATCGCCTCTTTAAAAGCTGAACGGTCTTCGCCTTTATGTATAGCCTCAGGAGATGCACCTAAAAATTCGATACCCTCAAGCATACCTTTTTCATACATTTTAGTAGCAACATTGAGTGCAGTTTGTCCACCCATAGTAGGAAGAACAGCATCAACTTTTTCATCTTTAATTATTTTGGCAATTACATCTTCTCTGATAGGCTCAATATATGTTCTATCTGCAAATTCAGGGTCTGTCATAATGGTAGCAGGATTGGAGTTGATTAGAACTACACGGTATCCTAGCTCTTTTAGCGTTTTAACGGCTTGCGTCCCAGAATAGTCAAATTCACAAGCTTGACCAATAATAATCGGACCTGAACCAATAAGTAAGATAGTATGAATGTCGGTGCGTTTTGGCATTTTTTACCTTTTGTGTCTGTACATAAAAAAATTTGTTTATTATAGGTAAAAAGCACTTAAGATTTGATGAGATTTAGAGCTTTATTTTGTTTTTTTTATCATATAAAAGTAGTTCGGATTATTTGCTTTATAATAAGGCTCTACTACCGCACTTTGATAACCTTGCGATTTTGTAACAGATAGTACGGTTCCGACTTTTAATCCTTTAAAAAAGATCTCATCCAGACCGGAAGTTGTAACTTCATCTCCCTCTTTTATCATAAACCAAGCCGGAATAAAATTGACTATTAAATTCTCGGCGCTGTTTCCATGTGCAATACCGGGTGCTTTTTCATCTCCGACATAAACAGCATATGAACTTTTAATATCACGATTTAAAAGCCCTAATGCTCTATCGTTTTCTGAAATAACTATTCCTGCAACAAGCTCTTTATATGTCAACCCGTATACGCGAGAAGAGTTATAATCATTGATTTCCAGCCAAACTCTATTTTGATCGCCAAATTTTTGATATGAGATAGTTCTGATTAACTCCACTTCCGGATTTGTTTTAAAACTTGAACTATTTTGCGCAAGAAGATCGTTTATCTCTGATGCCAACTGTTGCATAACCAAGTGATTGTTCTCATATTTTTCAAGTTTTTCTTCAAGTTCTGCTATATGAGCTGCTTGAAAAAAGTATCTAACTACCTGTTTTTGTATGAATTCCGTTGAAGTATGGTAATTTGATTTAATACTATTTAGTGCAGAGATAAAAGGGGACTGAATGATATCGGTATAATACAATGCACCCAGTAAGAGTGCAATAAATATTGAAAAAAAGCTAAATAACCCCTTAGTCATTTTCAAAAAGTTCTTGTAGCAAATCTATCTCTTCAAGTGCACGACCTGTTCCGCGAGCAACGGCAAGAAGCGGTTCATCTGCAACATATACGGAGATTTTTACTATATCTGAAAGATACTTATCAAGTTGACGAATAAGCGCGCCTCCGCCTGTTAATATAATACCGTGATTTACAATATCACCAGCTAAATCAGGAGGCATCTGCTCTAGCACATCGCGAAGTGCTTCTGCAATCTCCTTAAGAGGTTCTTTCATAGCCTCTCTTGCATCTTCGCTTGTAAGTTCAACCGAACTCAAAAGCCCTTCAACTTGATCTCTTCCTGTTATAATGATTTTTAACTCTTCTTCAAGAGCTACGGCGGTGCCGATTGCAATTTTAATCTCTTCGGCAATTCTCTCACCGATGAGAAGATTGTATTTTTTTCTTACATAGTTTACGATTGCCTGATCTATTTTATCGCCGGCTGTACGAATTGATTTTGAAAGCACAAGTCCGCCGAGTGAGACAACCCCGATTTCAGTTGTACCGCCGCCGATATCCACTACTAGATTTCCTTGCGGTTCGCGTATCTCTACACCGGCTCCGATTGCAGCTGCCATCGGTTCTTCAATAAGGAATACTTCTCTGGCTCCTGCACTAAGAGCCGATTCTCGAACAGCTTTTCTCTCAACCTGTGTTAAGCCGTACGGAACACAAATAATAATTCTCGGACTAATTAGGGATCTTCTTCCGTGAGCTTTTTCAATAAATTTTCTAATCATCTTTTCAGTTATATCAAAATCGGCAATAACCCCATCACGCATTGGACGAATAGCTTTGATATTACCCGGTGTTTTGCCAACCATCTCTTTTGCTTCATGCCCGACTGCTAAAACTCTCTGATGTCCGAATTTTTCTGTTTTAACAGCAACAACGGAAGGCTCATTTATAATAATGCCTTTACCTTTTGCTATAACAATCGTATTTGCTGTTCCTAAATCTATAGCTAAATCATTTGAGAAAAGCCCAATTAGTTTATTAAATATCATTATGCCACCTTATGCTATCTGTTTTGAATTTTTTTTGATATAAACCGGCGCTTCGCCATCATCTATCACAGCTTTTGTTATCAACACTTCATATCCGCTATATTCAGGAAGTTCATACATGATGTCAATCATATTCTCTTCTAAAATCGCACGAAGTCCGCGAGCACCTGTTTTTCTTTTGATAGACTTGACTGCAATTGCTTTTAATGCATCTTCTTCAAAGTTAAGCTCAACATTATCAATTGAAAATAGTTTTTTGTACTGTTTAATAATAGAGTTTTTCGGCTCAGTTAAAATGCGAACCATATCATCTTCGGTAATATCATTGAGTGATGCAATAATCGGTAAACGACCGACAAGTTCAGGAATAAGACCGTAGCTTACCAAATCATCCGGTTCAACCATGTCGTAACTCATTTTACGCTCTTTTTTGCTTTTTTTGTCATGTCCGAAGCCCAGAACATTTTCACCCTGTTTTTTCTTGAGTATCTCATCAAGACCGTCAAATGCACCGCCGCAAATAAATAGAATTCCCGTAGTATCAACTGCTATAAACTCTTGATTTGGGTGTTTTCTACCGCCTTTTGGCGGAATATTTACCACGGCACCCTCTATAATTTTTAAAAGAGCTTGTTGCACGCCCTCCCCTGAAACATCACGGGTAATAGAACGATTTTCACTCATACGAGAAATTTTATCGATTTCATCTATAAAAACTATTCCTCTTTGAGCTTTTTGAACATCGCCGTCTGCTGCTTGAAGAAGTTTTGTTAAAATATTTTCAACATCTTCTCCTACATATCCCGCTTCCGTAAGGCTTGTAGCATCGGCAATTGCAATAGGAACATTTAAAACTCTAGCGATTGTTTGAGCCATAAGAGTTTTTCCGCTTCCCGTAGGTCCGATAAGGAGCACATTTGATTTTGCGATTTCTGTATCATCATCTTTTGCATTATGATTTTTAAAAATTCTCTTGTAATGGTTATAAACCGCTACGCTTAGTAGTTTTCTAGCGCGCTCTTGACCTATAATATAATCGGAAAGAAAACTATCAAGTTCTTTTGGAGTCATCAGTTTTTCGACGGCATCAACTAATTCATCACTCTTTGACGAAGCAGAAGCACTATCGTCTCCAAACATGATTTTATAAGCTGATATTACACAATTTTTGCAAATATATACGCCCTTCCCTGCGATTAAGGGATTTGTATCATTCTCTTTAGTACCACAAAAGCTACATGTTCTGTATATCATTAATGTTTCCTCTCATAAGGGATTCCTCTTTTTGTTTTAAGGACAAAGTTGCAAAGTGATTGAACATGATGATTTGTTGTTTTTTCAAGCAACTCGTTTGCAATGTCTTTTAGCGGCTTTCCTGCTTCAAAAAGCTCTCTATAGGCTGATTTTAACTCATCTATATCATCTCTCTCTAAATGTCTTCTAAGACCTGTTAAGTTTAAACCTCTAAGAGTTGCGCGATTTCCCTCAGCCATACAAAACGGCGGGACATCTTGTGCAAGTGCAGATGCACCTGCTACCATCGCATAATCGCCGATATGCACAAACTGATGAATCGGCGTCATACCGCCTATCACTGC
>CAYHRD010000158.1:0-4426 GCA_964358925.1 uncultured Sulfurimonas sp. | reverse complement strand
ATAGCCTAAATCAGTAAGATTTTTAGACAACTCACTCCACATTGGTCTACTTCGGGATGATTTTAAAAACTCTATAGTCTCTTCTATCATTTCGTCCATCTCTTTAGTCTGTTTTGCATAACTTAGGTCTAACTTTGTAAGAGTATGGTTGTGAGCGTTATAGCTAAATGCTATCTCTTGTAAATCGCCGGCTCTGGCTTTAAATGGTTTTAGTATCAAAGCATTTTTATCATCGTTTCGCTTGAGAGTAAATGCATTTGATGTATCTTCTTCAAATGCAGAAGAGCCTGCGTAATCACTTGTAAAATCTTTTTGAGCTTTATTCTGATGATGAAGAAATACCACCGTGGCACCGTTATTCCTAAGCGTTCTGAGTATCTCCATCACCGGTGATACATCTTTGTTTTTATCTCTATCGCCGGAGATAAAGTTTTTAATACTGTCAAAAACTATCAACGCATCCGATAAATCCATCTTTTTGAGAGTATTTATAATCTGCCAAAGTTCACTTTTACCGAGTCCTACAAAGTATCTAAACTTGGTACCATGTTGTTTTTTTAGATGATGGATATTTCTATCTTTTAAAGTAGATATACTATTGTCGCCGTCTATATAAAAGACCTGTTCTATCGTTTTATGTATAAGCAGCATATTTGACACCGCAACGGATAATAAACTCTTACCTGTTCCCGGGCGAGCTGATATCATCGTTATTTCATTTTTAACTAAAAAGTTATCCATCAAATATTCAAACTTAACATTTTCGACTTTCTCAAAATCGATGTCAAATTTATCAAAGATGTTGTTGAAGCTGTCTTTTTTGAGTCTTTGAAATCCATCAAGACTCTCAAGCTCGTCCTTGAGGGAGTTGAGCCGTTCTATTAGCTTGATATCAAACTTTTGCTGCAGCTCAAGAGAAGTAAGGTGTATTTGCCTTGCTATACTAGCTTTTTTAAGCTCTTTGATGTATGAGAAAAGATTTACTTGAGAGATAGCGTTAGCAGCTAAGATCTGCAACATGGCATCGTCATCTACTTTAGGGAACTTACGCTTTATGAACTCTTCATCTATCGGCAGATCTTGTTTGTTTAGTTTAAGCATTGCATCGTAGATAAGCTGATGTGTCGGAAGATAAAAATCTTCAACATGTAGTATTTTGGAGATATCTTGTAATGTTTGCGGCTCAAAGAGTATTGAACTTAAAATGCTTTTTTCTATGTTTGTGTTATAATTTTGTTTGTTCATGATTATGCCTTTTGGAAGTTATTTTGGAAAATAAAGAGAAGAGTGAGCTTATTGCAAAGATTGTAGATGCTTTGTATAAGAAACTTGTTATATTGACTGCAATAGGTGGTGGTTTTGGTGCTTATGCAATTAATTTTTTGCAGAAGAACAGTAATTATGGATATGTATTTGCTATAGTATTTATGTTGGTATCTATAGCAATATTTGTGACTTATGTAAAATTGAATACTTACATAAGGGCTTTGGAGGACATGAAAAATGGATAACATAGGTGTTTTAGTAGTGCCGATTGGCTTTATGTTGGCTGCTGTAATTGGGTATTTAGCAGTTAAAAAGCACTGGAAAATAGCTGACATTATTTAATCCTTAACAAAATGATAGTAATGTTTGCCCATTACTATCAATTTTTATGATGTCTTGCATATATTCTATATAGCTTTTATGCTCTTTAGTTCTTCTGCTTGAGATTTCTTCAGCTTCTTCCTCTAGTATCATCATTGTTAAACAATCATCATAAGACCCCTCTTCATTGTTTTCTATATACTTAGTTTTTAAATTCTCTTTGATGCAAGTTGCGTATCGTTCGTCGAATAGGTTTTTAATATTATTTGCTATGCGTTGAACTACCTTTCTAACAAGCGTTAAGATTTCAAAACTGCAATTAGTGTCTTTGCAGAATAAAAAGCCTTTTTTTCGTTTCAGGATTTTTTCAACTTGCATTTTTGTTACTTCAAGCCCAAGAGCGTAGATCTCGTTATAGTGTAGCTTTCTGACTATATAGTTGTAATTCGTTTTTTGTAATATTTTTGCAACATCTTCTTTTGCCATCTCAAATAACAGAGATTGATCTTTTAGTAAATCTTTTAAGATTTCTTCTCTGCTGTATTTTATAGATAGAGCTTCTTGCCAGTTCCAAGCCATATGAACTCCTTGTGTGTGTGGTATAATGTCTTTTGTTTTTATTTCTATTTTTCTAATATTACACAAAATGAAAGAAAAAAGCAATAAAATTGAAAGAATTATAAAAAGGTAGTTCGTAGATTGAAAGATTTAAGTTTAATATTGGGTAGATTAAAAGAGAAACTTAATCTCAAGAATAATTCCGAATTGGCTTCCTACCTCGGCATGGCAAGTGGTACAATATCAAATTGGAAAAATAGAAATAAAATACCGTATGAAGAAATATTTTCAATTTGTGAGAAAAGTAGTATTGATATTGGTTATATTTTTTACGGAACAGTAAGAAGTGTTAATTGCAATTTACCTTCTCATATTTTAGATTTAACTGAAAAGTCTTTTGAGCTAAATCCTGATGGCTTACAAAACACTCTAGTTGAATTTGTATTTGAAAACTCAATAAAAGAAAAACTAAGGACTTATGATAAATCAATCCCATTTATAAAGTATTTATTTTGGGATAGATATGATACGGTAGCTAGCTATAGATTTATGCAGCAGCTATTAAAAAAAATACAAAAAACCACTGATTTAAAATATTTGCAAGTTGAAAATTCAAAACAGATACTACAAGAAGCGCTTGAAGAGTATAGTCTTGGAATTATAGAGTTTTTTAAAAACTCTTTACAAAAAAAAGATAAACCCATAACTTCAAAACTTATTATTGAGACACTTGATGACTGGGATGCTTACTGTATTTTAAAAGATATAGATTTGGCAATAAACGCTTTTGAAGATTCTATAAACTGGTTAAGTTTTATACTTCCTTTTTCAAAACTAAAAAAAGAAGCATAATATTAGCATCTAAAGGTTTCTACCCATTCAAGTAATTTTGATTTTTCATAGCTAATCCTTGAAATGGTGGGATATTTATTTTCAATAAATATCCCATCAAGCTTGCCTTTTTCTCTCCAATTTTTCATAGTTTGTGGATTAACTTTTAAAAGTTTTGCAGCTTGAAGCTCGCTAATAAACTCTTTTTCCATCAGATTAAGTGTCCTTTTTCTTTTTTATCAACTTGCTTCTCTTTTAGTTCCTTGATTGCCTGATTGCATCTTGAAATATTTAAAATTGAGCCTGCAATCATTAACCCAATCGCCAGTGTTCCGACTGTCGAAATTAAAAGAGGATTATTTGCCGGAATAACGATAAATATCTCGACGACGAGCAAAAAAATACCGCTCATTACAAAAACCCAAGTAGGCGCCCTTAATATATTTTTCATGTGTATGTTGTCCTTTTGTTTTGATCTATCTCTTATTCATAATTTTTGTCATCTGAAAATCACATTGACTTATTAAAATTAAATCATTATAATTTTATTTGCGATCAAAAATTTGTTTATAAATTCGATGGAGTGGCAACAGCTCAAGGGATTAATTACCCCTTGAGCTTTTTTTTTGCCCTCCAAAGAATTTATAAACGGGGGTTCTTTATGGATAAGCTTTTGATCGCAATCTTGCTTATGTGCGTCTTTGCACCGTTACTTAGGTAACGCCAAGGGGTTTTACCCCTTGCCCCCTAAAACTTTCATATTCAAAATTTCCCGCGGGAAATTTTATTGCTCTCTTTCTTTCATCTCTGCTACTGCCTCAGAAATTGTTTTGACACTTTTTTCTGCTTTTTGAACTTTGTCCTGTAAAACTTGTTTTTCTCTTCTTGCATCATCATTCTGCATTGGGGCTTGAGCAACTTCATTCTGTGATATCGGTTGAGCTTGTTTTTCTCTATGTTGTATAGCTTGTTCCAATTGTCTTTCTGCCGTATTGTTCATTTCGTTTCGTTTAGGATGCATTTTCTCCCATGTTTGTAAATATTTGAGTTCTTTTATAGAAAAGTTCTCAAGCTTTTCAGTATTTATTCTGGTATCAGCTGCGGAGCTTGCTGGTATTTTTGTACCTACAAGCCCATCTTTTTGTGCTTTATCGTGCGTTGCCTCGATTTTCTGATAATCTTTATTTTCAATTTTATTAATCATTTTATCAAACTCGCCCTCAAGTCCTATAGCTTTTGCAGTGCTATCAAGAAGCGGATTTTGTTTTAAAGTCCCCCAAACTCCAACTTCATCCTTTGCATGATAAAAATTCGCTTGTATCTTATTTTTGCCGTCATCGATTTCATCTTTTGTAGCTACTTTGTTTTGTTGCGTGAAATGCTGCATATCGCCACTTGCAGATGCTTGTTTTTCTTCATGTGTTTGCTGATATCTCTTTGTTATGCCGTC
>CAYHRD010000157.1:0-4451 GCA_964358925.1 uncultured Sulfurimonas sp. | reverse complement strand
CCTCTTTTTCGTTTAAAATTGCACGACCGATTGAATATTCTCTACCGCCGTTGCCTAAAATTAAAATTTTCATTAACACTCCGTAAATTAATTAAAAAATATCTATTCAATCTATCAAAATAAACTGAGCAGATATCTTTATAAAACAGCCCGAGTAGCCGTCTCGCATTTGGCTTGGTTCTAAAAAGCCGTATTTGGGCGAAGAGAGAATTCTCTAACGGCGGCATTATCTCGACAGAGTTAACATATCTCAAACGATAGCACCGGCACACGAAAATCCTACTAGTTCGCTATCTGAAAATGTAGAACCCTCATTGTGCGATATATCGAACCACCCAGACTGTTATTACTATTATACAAAAATATTTCTTGATTTTATTTGTAAATTGTTACTAGAGTTTTTGCGAAACTGCAATAACTCTACTCTATTTCTAAAGCCGACTCGATACAGCTCTCTATAGAGGTGTTTTTGCTAATCATATATTTTATTCCATCAGGTAAAAGATTAGCCGTTGTTTTACCGATTACAATGACTTTAGCATCGGGATGTATGAAATTGTTTTTCAAAAAGCACTCTATTGATGAGGGAGATGTAAAAATAAGAGTAGAGTCATCATTCACTCTTACATCTAAAATCTCTTGTGAACACTCACTCACATAAAGAATCTCTTCATCTATAGTGTACCCATCATCTTTGCTCCTCTGAACAAAATCAGAGGCTATAAGCTCTGCTCTGAGATAGAGCCATTTTGTATCTTTTGAGAACTCTTCTATATTTTTTACAAGGTTATCGCCATAACCGTCGCCGATAGCTAAAATTTTACCACCAAACTCTTTATATTCGTTTGCAGTCTTAAGAGATACACAAAGTGCAGGAATATCTATAAAATCTTTTTTATCATACTGCTCTAGCGCTTTTACTGTCTGCTTTGATGTGATAATAAGGTAGTTATATTTTGAAAAATCAATGTCAGGCTTTAAAAACCTGACATCTAAAGATTTTATATTTATAGCATGCTCGCTTTTAGAAGTAGCGAAAAGATAGACTTTTTTTGACATATGATACTTATTTCCAATTTTATTTGTGCAAAATTATAAAAAGTCTGATTTAGGTTGTAATGTTTTTAGGCTATGAGATAGTGAACTATCTCTTTGCCTAAATCATTGCAAGATGAACCGAAATTTTTCTTAATTTTATTCCCACTCGATTGTTGCGGGCGGTTTTGAGCTTATATCATAAACAACACGGTTGATACCGTCAACTTCATTGATAATTCTTCTGCTGATTCTCTCTAAGAGGTCATGCGGAAGATAAGCAAATGTTGCCGTCATTCCATCAACTGCTTCAACGACTCTAACGCAAACGGTATTGTCGTATGTACGGTTATCGCCCATAACACCGACTGATTTTACATTTAGTAAAACGGCAAACGCCTGCCAAGTTTTTGCATAATATCCGCTTGCTTTTAACTCATCCAGCAAAATAACATCAGCTTCTCTAAGCAGCGTTAAATCAGCTTCGTTAACATCACCCATAATGCGTATCGCAAGTCCCGGTCCAGGGAAAGGATGACGGTTAATCATTGACTCCGGAAGACCAAGTTCTAAACCGATTTTACGAACTTCATCTTTAAAGAGCTCACGAAGCGGCTCGATTAGCTCAAAATCCATCCAATCCGGCAATCCGCCGACATTGTGGTGAGATTTTATAACCTCCGAAGGACCGTTAACCGAAACAGACTCTATAACATCGGGATAGAGCGTGCCTTGAGCCAAAAACTTAATACCGTCATGCTTCTTAGCCTCTTTTTCAAACTCTTCTATAAATGTATGCCCGATAATTTTTCGTTTTGTTTCAGGGTCTTTTACACCTGCAAGCTTGCTTAAAAAACTCTCTCTGGCATCAACAACGACCAACGGAACTTTTAGATTGATTTTAAAAACTTCTTCAACCTGCTCTCTCTCACCTTTGCGTAAAAGTCCATTATCTACAAAAACAGGTACAAGCTGATTGCCGATTGCTTCATAAAGCATAGCGGCAACGACCGAGCTGTCAACTCCGCCGCTTAGTCCGCAAAGAACTTTTCCCGTTCCTACCTTTTCGCGAATAATTTTAATCTGCTCTTTTAAGAAGTGTTCCATTTTCCACTTCTCTGTAACACCGCAAATATTTCTTGCAAAGTTGCGAAGCATCAAATAGCCCTCTTCCGAATGTTGAACTTCCGGATGATACTGCATTGCGTATATGCGTCTTTTCTCATCAGCAATAGCCGCATAAGGAGAGTTTGCAGATGTAGCAATCGGGGCAAAACCCTCAGGAAGCACATCTACTTTATCGCTATGGCTCATCCAAACAATTCGCCCGTCATCGCACTCTTTTAAAAGAGGTGAACAACCGTTCTCATAGTTCTTTATGGTTAACTCCGCTTTGCCGTACTCATGGTGATTTGAACGAATTACGCTACCGCCGAAATCCACTGCAATTCTCTGCATACCGTAACAGATACCAAGCACGGGTATTCCCATTTGATAAACGCCCTGATCTACGACATAGGCATCTTTGTTATAAACAGAAGATGGACCTCCGCTAAGGATAACACCCTTTGGGTTTTTTGCTTTTATATCTTCTACTTTTGTATGGTAAGGAAGAATTTCGCAATAAATCTTATCTTCGCGTAAGCGACGGGCAATAAGCTGGGTATATTGAGAGCCAAAATCTAAAACTATAATGCTAACATTTGTCATTTTAATACCTTTAATAAGTGTGTTTTGAAGTGCCAAAAAATGGCTTTAAGAGGGCGTACCCTTTCGATGATGAAAGGATACAATAATTAAGATTAATGTTTAATATATAGACCTAATACCTGATACTGCACATACCAAATAGCAACAGATGCAACATAGCCTATAAAGATAGTCCAAGAGTATTTCATATGCGAACCAAATGTATAAATTCCAGGGAGTTTACCCATTACTCCGACACCGGCAGCAGAACCAAAACTAATGAGTGAACCGCCGACACCAGCTGTCAAGGTTACAAGCATCCATTGGTCAACTCCCATATCAGGATTTGCTTTTAGTATCGCAGACATAACGGGAACATTGTCAACAATGGCAGAAAGAAAGCCTACGCCGATATTTGCCCATGTGGGACCCAAAACAGACGGGTCGTAAACTATTGCCGCCAACCCTAGCCAACCGACAAAATATAGTGCCCCAACAGCTGCCAGGATGCCAAAGAAGAAGAGAAGCGTATTGTTCTCTATCTTTGCGATGGAGTGAAAAATATTGAACTCAGAATTATGAACTTTTTTAAGTCTGTAGGCATAAAGTTTTAGAAGTGAAAGACCAAAAAGCATACCCCACATTGCCGGCAGATGAAGCACTTGATGAGATATGACGGCAGCAAAAACAGTAAATGCTCCAAGCCCGATTACAACCTCTGCACCCTTCATCATTTCCGGTTTGGTTTCGCTGCCTGCATCAAAGTGCGGAACCTCTTTTGGAACAAACATACTCAAAAGATACGCTGTTATAACATATCCGCCGATTGAAGCCGGTAATAAAAACAGGAAGTCAACAAATTCTCCCTTACCGGATGCCCAAGCCATAAGAGTTGTAATATCTCCAAACGGGCTCCAAGCACCGCCGGCATTTGCCGCAACGACGATATTGATTGCCCCTGGTACCAAAAATTCTTTGTTCTTTCTCTCAATAGTTATTAAAACAGTTGATAAAATAAGCGCTGTTGTTAAGTTATCGGCTACCGGCGAGATAAAAAATGCCAAAAACCCCGTCAGCCAAAAAAGCTTTTTATATGTATAACCTTTTGATACTAGATTGTATTTGAGTCTATCAAAAACGCCCATGTGAATCATCGATTCTATATAGGTCATAGCAGCAAACAAGAAGAAGAAAATCTCTGCAATTTCTAAAATCATATGCTCGACCTGAGTATGAACCAAATTCATATCCATACCGTTTATGGCGTAGTAAAAAGCTACTAAAATAAACATAAATGTTCCGGAAAAGAGAGCAGGTTTGGATTTATCTATATGATATTTCTCTTCTGTTGCGACAAAATAGTACCCAACCACAAATATAATAAGAGAGGCAAAACCAACCCATGTAAATGTTAAGTCCGGAATAACATTATCCGCGCCGCATGAGCTCGCGAATGAAAAACTAAAACTAAGCATGATAATTAATAGCTTAATCACTATCATCCTTTTTTATATAATGCACTCCGATTGATTCATCTCTTGCTAGTGCCGCAAGAACAATCTCTCTGGCTGTAAGTAGACGAAATTTAAGAAGTTTGCCGATTTTTTCATTTAAAAGAGCATTGATTTGCTCTAACGCACTCTTTAAACCCTTTTTTGTTCTAACAATCGAGACATTTTCCCACATAATTTTTCTAAGAAGATTTTTTTTCTCTTTATCCTCTTTGA
>CAYHRD010000156.1:0-4460 GCA_964358925.1 uncultured Sulfurimonas sp. | reverse complement strand
GTTCTCTCTTTAACATAATTAAAAATATTTTCATCTTGAATATTTTTTATATTTTTTGTAACTTCAGTATGATATTGCAAAACCTTAAAAAAAATATAAATCATAAATAATAAATTATTTTCTTGTTCATTAGCTATATCTCTATCTTTTAACTCTTTGTTAGCATCAATAGACTTCATAACAGATGCAGAAGCGATGCTAGCAGCTAATAAGATGAACATTGCAGATGCTAAACCAGAATATTGTGTTGCAAATTCACTAGGCTTCATAGTAAGAATACTGTAAAACAAAAAGACAAAAAGTGGAATACCGATAAATGCAGCGATAAACCACAGTATGTTTAATATTAGTTTTGACATTATTTTTATCCTTTTTCGAGTTTTTATTATTTGATATGTCAAGCATTATAGTAATATAATGCTTGACATATTTGGTATTTATTCATTATAATGCTGTTATAACAAAGAGGGTGTCGACCGCTACTTCGGTAGTAACATATATGGCGATGACCCTTTTTTTCTTCTTCATCTATCTTTTCTCATAAACATTGAAATAAAATGGCTCAAATATTGTAAAACCACCCGATAATTTTTTATTGTGTCTAAATTGACCAGAACTACTATTATGATTATTTAGTGCTTCGATGAGCTTATCTTCTATGTACTTTACTAATTTACCTTTAGGTGTAGCAGTAGAAGCTGATAGATTATTTTCTATTTTGTAACTATAAACTATACAGCCAATGAAAATATCTACTATTTGAACAAAGATTGACGAATCAGATTCAATCATGCAAGCGTTAAATACTTTGTTTAGTTTTTGTAATTCATCTTCAAAGTATTTAGAGCTTGAATTTGGTTTTGAAAGATAGTCCGCGATAATAGCTATCTTTTCGCCTTGCTTCACAGTACTCTTTACATGCTTTTTTGCAAGCTCTAGTTGCATTTCCCATGTACTTTCAGGTGTTGAATGATTTACATGGTGTTTATCTATGACAATGCAAGCAAAAGAAAACTCTGGATGTGCAAAGCAAATATCAATAAGTTCTTTGTGTATGGCAAGATCTGAATTTTTTTTAATACCAGTAAACTTAAATTCAAAACCTTTTGGCTTCATATATCTGTCTTTTAGTCTTTTCATATCTTCAAATAAAGCTGATGTATTTTCAAGTTTTAATAGTCCAAGAGCAAAGAAGCGTTGCAGTGGGTCGTTAGAAAGTACCCCAGTCTCATCTATAAAGCCAAATAGTTGTTTCACACTTTACTCTCTTTCTCTTCTTTCGCCATTTTGTCTCCTTAATAAGGTATGTTGTGTAAGTTTACTTTTATTATATAGTTATTGTTTTTGTATTATATCGTTTTTGACATATAATGATTTATATGCCAAAGATGGGTGCTTTCTTTTTCCACATATCGCACTTGCCTATCTCGGCTGGCATATACTGCACCGCAAAGATTGAATACATCAAAATTACATTCCCAATCCGGACAGTCAAAATCACCATCAACCTCTTTGCCGTTTACTTCACAAAAAATCTTCTCATCATCCGACTCATCCATAAATGACTTTTGGCACGATAGACAAGAAGCATCTACCTTTATTTTTACTATTTCTTTTCTCAATTTTGATACCCTAGCTTGCTTTAATTTCATCTTCTATAATTTCAACACTGTAATTTGCTTCTACCAGAGCTTTTGCAAGTAACGGTACAACGCTGTTTCCACACATTCTCACTTGTGCCGCTTTAGATAAAGTCTTGCCGTTAGGCATAACTATATTGATTTTATAATCTTTAGGAAAGCCCTGAGCAAGGTATAACTCTCTAGGGCTTAACATCCTAAAGCCGATATCCATAACCTGATATTTGGCGCCTTTTATCTCTACGAGACCAAATCTATCTCGGGTAGTAATGGTATGCAAAGGAGTATCAATAGCTTGTCTCTCTTCAACACCATAGTATTTATGCAAGAAAGCACCTACGACTGCATGACGATTTTTTCCTGTTATCGTAGATAAGGGTTTTTCCACAGACCAAGAGCCGAGCTTATTTGATGTATGATCAAGCTGCACCAAATAAGGAGATACTAAAGAATGTTTATTAACTCCGGTTATTGCCCCTATAGGTACTTGTACATCGCTACCTATAGACATTTTGTTCAGCTGTGATATAAATGGAGTTATAATACTATGATGATCAATAGTAGTGATTGTTCCCATTGGTTCAGTAAGCTTACTGCCGACAACATTGGTATAATGTTTAGCTAAAAACGGTGTAACAACTCCATGCCTAAGTCCACCTGCGGTTATAGTTGCTATAGGAGCATCAACTCTTTGACCTCTTGTTTCGCTATTTTTAGTTTTACCGTAGTATGTTGATATGTAAGGCGCGATGCTTTCATCTAAAATATAAGGTTCATCACTATCAATTACAAATTTTTTAAAGCCCTTTGCAATTCTTTCCATGGTGTTATCACTTAGCGGTCTTTTGCACCCAACTGTTTTGCCATCGTCTTTGTTTAAAAATATAGAGTGTGTAGATATGCCCCAGTCTATTATCTCTGCTGCTGTCCTATGAGGTTTCAAATCTCCGTTTTTAACAGCCTCGCTTTTTGGGTTCGCATGTGTAGGCTTTGGAAATACAATAGGTTTTCCATCACATCTTGCTATTAAAAAGAGTCTTTTTCTTATAGTAGGAGCACCGTAATCACTTGCTCTAAGTTCTTGCCATTTTACTTTATAGCCGAGAGTTTCAAGCTCCACTATAAACTGTCTAAAAGTCTCGCCTCTTTTTTTAAGGTTTGGCATACATTTTTTGTCAAGTGGACACCAATCTTTAAACTCTTCCACATTTTCAAGCATGATAACTCTCGGCTTTACTGATTTAGCCCATTTTACTGCAACCCAAGCAAGAGAGCGTATGTTTTTATCCCTTGGCTTTCCGCCTTTTGCTTTGCTATGATGCTTACAATCGGGACTAATCCAAAACAAGCCTACGGGTCTCCCCATTGTTGCAATCAAGGGATTTACTTCAAATATATCGCTTATGTAATGTCTTGTATATGGATGGTTTGCCATGTGTAATGCTATAGCTTCAGGATCATGATTGATGGCTATATCCGGACTGACTCCAAGTGCCATTTCTATACCGGTGCTTGTTCCACCGCCGCCTGCGAAACCGTCAACTATCAGCTCTTTTCCAAACTCGTAGGATAATTGCCTATATGGTAAAGGGTTATGTGGGTATTTATTTGTTTTCATACAAACCCATTACTTCTCTCATTCCGTCAATAAAACCAACCATCTTAGGTTGCACTTTCTTTTTGAACTCTTCGTACTGCTTTTTATCTCTTTTTTTCATTTCGAAAAGCCTCTCTTGCCACTGCCATTACTTCACTGAAACTCTCGTATCTCATCAAGTCTCCTCTCTTTTGCTTCCCACAAAGGGTATTCTCCGGCTCTTGCTGCTTTTGCGACACAGCTGCGGCAGATATCCGCATCGTTATTTGCACAAGTCATGCAGTCCTTATCGCTTGTTTTATCCGTCCGATTATTTAGCATGCCGCTTACTCTGTACAATATGCTCTTACAGAGGTTATGCGTGGCGGTCCCGCTTTTTAAATGTCTTAGAGCATCTTCTAAGAACTTCTCCAAGTCTTGCAATTCGCCCTCTAAACTCAACTCACATTCTCCGCTTTAGGCAGTGCCAGAATTTCATCAAGAGAGATATCGCATGTTTGTATCTCTTGGTGTGCATCTGCATAGCCTCTTTGATATGCTTTGACGACAAGGTCTTTAACCTTGTCAAGGCTTAAGTACATTGCTTGGCGTGGCTGACACTCAACAACTATAGGTTTTGTTTCAACTGCTTTGTTCAGATATGAAGCATTTGCTTGTTTTTTACACTCTTTGCAGTAGCCTTCCGCTTTGCCTACTTTGCTTTTGTAAAAGTCATCTACACTTTTTGTCATTTCACATCTTGCACATTTTTTGACATCTGATTTTTCAAGTACCGGCTCTGTCTCCGACATAACTTCTCCTTTTTTAGTTTCTGCGTCTATAAAATTCGGTTTAACGCTGCCGTCTCTTTTTAGAGTACTCACATCCGTCGGCTTTAAACCAAGCTCCCGACACTTTGCCACATAGGACTCGTATGCTTTATCATTCATTTAAACTTTTCCTTGAACATTTCGTGCTTGTTTGGATCTCTAAACATCATACGGCTGATGGCTTCGGCTTTTTGCATGATAGGTATAGAGTCGTCCAAGCAATCCATCCAATAAGCAAATAGCTTTGTGTTGTAGTATCTTGCCGCTTCGCTGCGGCTCATCGGCTTCGGGATTTCTATCTCAATAGTCGGAACAAAAACCCCGTCTATCATAACTTCAGATTGATACTGAATAAACCAGGCTTCACCGTGCGTCATGATTTTTTTTTCTTTGGCACATAAAAGTCATTTATGA
>CAYHRD010000155.1:0-4461 GCA_964358925.1 uncultured Sulfurimonas sp. | reverse complement strand
TCTCTGTGTTTGTGGATGGGAATTATAGACAAATGATTCTTAGGAGAGGCTTAAAGTGTTATGTCTATTTTAAAAATATTTTCAAAATGTTAAGTTTCTTAAGTTTTTGTAATACTGTTTTCTTACAAACTCCCCTATTTACTGATCTGTTGCTGTTTATTAACTCTTTATGTATAAAATTCTTGAACATACAAATATGTAAATTATTTTGTATTACATATATAAAGGAAGAAAATATGGGACTTTATGATCGTGATTACGCAAGAGGGAACGCTTCAACTTATAGCAGTTATGTTAAAAGCGAAGTACAAATTGTTTCTTTTGTAAAAGAGACATATAAACTTTTCGCAGCCTCTATGATGGCTGGAGCTGTTGGGGCTTATGTAGGTGTTCCTATGGCCGGAACAATTCAAGCATTTTTTTGGCCTCTATTTTTCTTAGAGATAGGTTTATTGATTGGTTTGCATTTTGTTAAACATAAGCCGGGTATTAATTTAGCCGTAATGTTTGGCTTCGTATTTATGACGGGGCTTATGCTAGCACCTCTATTGTCTCGTACGCTTGGAATGAGCGGTGGAGCTACTATTATAGGGAATGCATTTGCAATGACTTCTGTAGTATTTGGAGCAATGAGTTTTTACGCAATTAAAACTACAAAGGATTTTACGGGATATACGAAACCTCTCATGATTGCTTTATTGGTAATTGTCGGTTTTTCTATTCTTAATATCTTTCTGGGTAATCCAATATTACATGTAATTATCTCAGGAGCTGTTGTTGTACTGTTTAGTATCTTAGTAATCTTTGATACACAAAATATTATGCAAGGCGCTTATGAGACTCCAATTGACGGTGCGATTGCTCTATACTTAGATTTTTTAAATATCTTTACTGCATTATTGCAACTATTCGGTATATTTGGAAATGATGAGTAATCAACTTTCACCCGAACTTTTTCGGGTGATTGATGCAAACCTAAACCGCCTCAGAGAAGGAATCAGAGTTGTTGAGGATATCGTAAGATATAGGGACAACAACAAAGAACTCGCTCAAAAACTAAAACTGCTAAGACATAAAACAAAAATCAAAGAAACACTAGAGATACTAAAAGAACGCGACAGCGTTAATGATGTACTTCGTTCAACCATCAAAAGCGAATTAAACCGCAGTGATATCTCTTCTATTATTATTGCAAATTTCAAAAGGGCAGAAGAGTCTGCAAGAGTGCTCGAAGAGCTATATAAACTCTGCAGTGTCGAGTATAGTGAAAACTTTAAATATATCAGGTACGAACTTTATACGCTTGAAAAAGAAATTTTGATTTAACAGAAACCTCTGTGTGATTTAGAAAGTCAGTAGTTAAAAAAGATGTTTTTAGGAGAAGAAAATTTATGCGGGAGGAAGCCTGTAGAGGCGATTTGGTCTAAGACCAAATCACTTCTTCTCAAGACCCATATCATATTCCATAAATGCTCTTGATACATTTCCTGCATTTAGTAAATCATAGAGAGCTTTATCTTTAAACTCTTCCAAAGGTACTGCTTCAACAATTCCAGTCTCATCTATACCTTTTTTGATAGATTCTTGTACTCTATCTCTTGTCAGAGTAAAGTATTGCATTGCTTCATCAGCAGCAGTTTTATCAATAACAAATCCATGACCCGGGATTAATGTAGTCCATGGCAAAGTGTTCATCTTTTGAATAGCCGCAATCTCACCTTCAACTGAGCCGTCTCTGTTTGATGTAACTCTTCCGTTCATAACTAAGTCACCTGCAAGGATAAGTTTATTATCCGGCATATAAAGAAACCAATCCTCTTCAGAGTGACCGTTACCTACCGGTACATATTCAAAATTTACACCTGAAATAGCAAACTTAATTGTATCTTTATGCCATTTATCAATCGGAATAATTTTTGTTCCTCTAATAGCATTTTCAGTTAAAGTTTGGAACATTCTCGTTTTGTCGCCCGGCTTATAGTTTTTATTTATAGATTCAGGTCCTATAATTTCTGCACCGTGAACTTCTTTATAGTAGTTATTACCTAACCAGTGGTCATCATGCTCATGGCTTAATATAATAGTTTTTGGAGGTAACTTAGCAATTTTGCTCATAGCCTCATAAGCTTGTTTAGCATATACATAAGATGCTCCCGTATCCCATAGGACATAGCTATCATTTGTTTTAATATAGCAAGTATTTACCATATTTCCGCCATTCTCTTTTGTCGGGATTTCTAACGCTCCAAAAAAACACCATACATTGCTACTAACTTGTTTTGGTTCTAGCTTATAATCAAATTCCGGAGCCACTGCCGGAGCAGCTTTTTCAACTTTAGCACTCTCTTGTGCTTTATTTTTGTTATCCGAAGAACACCCAGTAATTATCGGTAGCAGTGCTATTGCCGACAATACTAATGGACTAACCATTTTTTTCAACATAAGATTACCTTTTTATTTAAATTTATTCTCTTAAGAATAGAGTTGATAGGTTACACAACACATCAACTCTATTCTTATATATAGATTTCCCTCAGAAGAGGGAAATGAGTTGAAATTACTTGATTGCTTCTTCAGCTTTTTCAGTTTTACCTTTGTTATCAACAGTTTCGATAACAATTTTATCACCGGCTTTAGCACCTTTGAATTTGAACATGAAATAAGGGTCTTTTGATAGGAATGGTCCTGTTGACGCTTCCCATACAACTGCTGCACCTACTTTAGCAGTAATGTGTGTAATATAGCTCTCTTCAATTTTCTTTGTTGCAGCTTCTTCTTTACCAGCCATTGGACTCTCAAGTAATAACTTGATTTCTGTTTCGTCACCGTTTAATTTTGCTTTTATTTTCATAGTAATCCTTTTTTTATTTTTATTTTTATTTTGTAACTATATGAGAAGTGGGGTTATATCAACCTCCACATCCACCGATAGAAACTTCTACTTTTTGTGCCGCTGAGTATAACTTGCCGTCTTTGCCTTTTGCAACGATAGTAACTTCTGCAGTTTTTCTCATCTTGATTTTAGTCATCATATCCATAACACCGTTATCACCCATTTCAAAAACAGCAACCGCACTTCTAGGGTTTGCATCTTGAAAAATAGCAATAGTTGTAAGAGCTATACTTGATTTGATACCGATTGGCACTGCACCACCGTTTTCAGCAAGCTTTGGAGCTTTAATTTCAATTTTGCCATCAGTCGCAGCAGATGAACCGAAAAGCGCCTCTATAGCCTCTTTACTTGTTGGAGCTTCCCAAGCTTTTGGAGCCGTTGTTCTAAAATCAGTAGCAGTTAAACTAGATGGTAAAACTGATACAACAGCAGCTGCAGCTGCACCTAAACTTAAAAATTTTCTTCTTTGCATTTCTTTTCCTTTATGTAATGTTTAAGTAGATCCGGTAAGCTTTACTTACTAGATTCTACCATATATTTGACAATATCTTTGACTTCATCGTCACTTAAATTCATAGCTCCACCCTTTGCCGGCATACCGCCAACTCCATTGATAGCATTATGATTTACCTTATCCATACCTTTTTCCATAACTTTTACCCAAGCAGCTTTAGCTCCGACAGCCGGAGCGCCCATTGAGTCTGTTTTATGACAAACTGCACATGACTTTTCATATGCTTTTGCTGCAGGAGATGAAGCAGCACCTTTTGATGCATCTTCTTTTGGAAGATCTCTTGCAGTTGTATATGGAGGAACAACCGCAGTAATCTCATTTGCAATTTTTGCTACAGGCTCTTTTCCACAGTTAGTCATACAACGAGTACCTGTTATAGCACCGAAGTTTTTTGGATCTTTATAGAAAGCTTTTACATTTTCAACACCTTTTGGTCCATCAATGTTTGGATAAAAACCATTGCGGTTTGGCATAACAATCTTTTTAAAATTATCTTTGTTAAGCTCTTCTATATCTTTGCCGTCTATTTTAACACCATTTTCTGCTAAGAGATAAGCCGTCATAGCATACATCTGATTTGGCGTGTAGCTTTTTGGATGTGCGTATGGCATTGCATCGCGAATATACCAAATAAGCGTACTTGCTTGTGGCCAGTATGAACCGATTGTTCTATTTGGAGCATCTTTGCCCGGGCAAGTTCTTTGGTTTTTAAGTGATTCTAGTGTTCCGCCCGTTAAAGTCGGATAACCTTTACCGCCTGCACCAAATTCACCGTGACAAACTGCACAATCTTTATCATAAAGTTCAGAACCCTCTTCTGCCGTACCTGAACCTTCAGGCAATCCTGTACCATCCGGCATAATATCGGCATCCCAAGCTTTCAACTCATTTGGAGTCGGTGCTCTACCGAAGTTTACGCCTTTTGTTGATTGCTCATTCACTTTATATGCAGTATATGTGCCGTTACTTCTTTTATAAGTTACACCACCGTCTAAAGCATCTTTCGTCGCTTTATAAATACCTGCAGGAACGGCTTCGGTTTTACTCGGAGTTG
>CAYHRD010000154.1:0-4472 GCA_964358925.1 uncultured Sulfurimonas sp. | reverse complement strand
CGGTTATCGTCATTCAGACTGCCGCGTCACTTCGTTCCTCGCAGTGACGGTACTTGTCATTGAGATTGCTTTGTTGCTTTGCTCATTCTTGTCATTGCGAATGACTATCTCTCTCGTCATTGCGAGCGTAGCGCGGCAATCTTTTTTGGTTCAATTATTGATAATGGCGGAGAGATAGCGTTGTTTAGGTTTTTAAAGTAGTTAAGATTTAGTTTTTGAAAAGGGTGTAGTCGTAGCGTTTTTTTTGTGCGTTTAAAGTAGTAACAGTTACAATGGCAAGGTTTTAAAGAGAGTTCTAGCGTACAAAGTGTGGCGGCAAGCTCCTCTTCTTCTAGTTCGGCATCAAGTTCATCGCTTGAAAAATTTAGCATGTGAAAACTCTGTACTCTTGACTCATTTGCATTTAGCGAAACTTGGTTAGAAGTTGCCGTAATTGCTCTTAGCGTAAAGTAGTTTTTACCAAAGCCTTTTGGAAGTTTCAAAAATATCCTATATCTTACTTTTTTGCAAGTATAACAAATATTATTTTAAATAATAAGATTAGTTTTAAATCATTGTGTATAATAGTGCTATAAAAAACAGTAAAATGAGGAATTAAAAAATACAGATGGATGATTCTAAAAATCTTAAACATGCATTTCTTATCTCTATAACATACTTTACGGTTAGTGCACTCTGGATATTTTTATCTGATTCTGCCGTCGCATTTTTAGCAGATGATGCAGATAAAATCACTATTCTGCAAACATATAAGGGATGGTTTTTTGTTTCTATAACTGCCGTAGTTCTATTTTTTTTAAGTTCTAAGTTTTTTAATACTATGCATCAACAATGTATACAATGTTTTGAACAAAATGAAAAATATAAAAAAACAAAAAGAAGTCTTGAGCAAACCAAAGAGATTGTAGCAGCTTCTCAAACCGAACTTTCAAAGTATGGAACGCTTTTAACTACGATTATTAACAACTCTCCCGATGCCGTATTTGCAAAGGATTTGGATGGAAAATATATACTTTTTAACGATACTGCATTAAAAATGGTAAATATGACATCAGATGAGGTTTTAGGAAAGAATGATGAAATGATTTTCACACCCGAAGACTCCCTTAAACTAAAAGAGGATGACAGAGCCGTTATGACAAGCGGCAGGGCAATTATAAAAGAGGAAGAGATAGTAACGAATGACGGTATTAGAAAAACTTTTTTGATTACAAAAGGTCCTCTTTTGGATAAAGAGGATAAAACATTCGGAATGTTTGGGATATCAAAAGATATTACTGAACAAAAAAAATATGAACGATATCTTTTAGAATCTAAAGATAAATTTTATAATCTTTCACATATGAATTTAGTGACTAACTTGCCAAATAGACTGCATATTAGCGAAGTTTTAACCAAAAAATGTTTAAAAAATCTACCTTTTTATCTTATCCTTTTTGACCTTGACGAGTTTAAAATAATTAACGATTCATACGGTCACCGTTTTGGAGACAAGCTCCTTTTTGAAATCTCTAAAGTTCTTAAGGAGGTTTTTGACCCTACGGCTTTTATAGCTTGTATGGGCGGTGACGAGTTTGGAATCATCGTAAACTCAAGCGACAGAGAAGAGATACTTGTTTTAATGCAGAAACTGCACGATAATCTTAACAAGCCTTTTAAAATAGATTTGATAGATGTTTATATTACGGCAAGTTCCGGTATCTGTTCTTACCCTGATGACGCAAAAAGTATGGAAGAGCTGTATCAAGCGGCAGACACGGCGATGTATAAGGCTAAAAAAATGGGTAAAAATAGGTTTAGTTTTTACAATGCCGAGTTTAAAAAAGATGCCGTAGCTTATACGCAAATAGTAACAAATCTAAAGCAGGCAATAAACAACAACGAACTTGAACTCTATTTTCAATCTCAAAATAACCCGATAACAAGTAAAATCATAGGTGCCGAAGCTCTTTTGAGATGGAAGTACCAAGATAAAATGATACCGCCCGATATATTTATACCCATAGCCGAAAAAAGCGGATTGATAGTAGAGATAGGGACTTTTGTACTAAAAAGCGGTTTTAGCACAATTAAAAAATGGCGTGAACTTGGAATATTAAATAGTAAAATAGCCATCAATGTTTCGGCTCGACAGCTTACACATTTGGATTTTATAAACACTCTTACAGATATACTAGAAGAGACAGGGTGTGAAGCATCGTGGGTAGAGTTAGAAATTACGGAGAGTTCTGTTTTGGAAAATCCGAAACTCGCGATAAGTTTGCTATGGCAATTAAAAGCATTGGGATTTTATATTTCAATGGATGATTTCGGTACGGGGTACTCATCTCTCTCTTATCTGAAAAATCTTCCTATTGATAAGTTAAAAATTGATAAATCTTTTGTTACAAATATAAGGAATGAGCCGAAAAATCAGATTATCGTTAAAACGGTTATTTTCTTGGCAAAAGAGTTAAATATACAAGTATTGGCGGAAGGAGTAGAAATCCAAGATGAACTTGACTTTTTGGTAGAGCACAAAATAGACTCCATACAAGGTTACTACTACTCAAGACCGCTTCCGTTTGATGAGATGCAGAAGTTACTGCAAAAATAATTGACACTCTTAACAAACATAGACTGCCGCGTCACTTCGTTCCTCGCAGTGACCGTGCTTGTCATTGAGACTGCCGCACTTGTCATTGCGAGCGAAGCGCGGCAATCTCAATGACAAGCGCGGCAATCTAAAGAATTTTTTACTTTTCATACACTTCGTCTCGTGTAAAATGTGAGGCTTCAAGTCCATTTTGCAACATCTCTTGAGTCTTTGTGTAAACATTTTGAAATATCCCGTGCTGTGCGTCGTGATTTGTTTTTATTTTTAGATACATACCGTATGTCAGATATAAAATAACTATGTACGAACTATAAACGAGAGCCGGAGCTTCTACATATAGTTCGCTAAATAGAGCGATAATATTATGAACCATAAACAAAACGGTAACTCCCACACTCCCAATCCAGATGGCATAAGCGCTGTTTTTAGAATCCGTTTCAAAATTTTCAAGATTTTTTAGAATCTGAATATTTTGGTTTAGCTCTGTTTTAAAATCAGCAATCGTTTTACTATCTTCATCTTTGATAGCTAATTTTTTTACTTGAATACTTGAGACCTCGCTTTGTCGGTTTATCTCTTTGTACTCCTGTATAAGTGACGGATTTTTTAAAAGTGCGCTTTTTACCATTGTTGAAGTTATATTGTGCGTAGGCTCACTCTCTTTGATTTCAAAGAGAAGTGTATTGTAAAGCCCATCGTTTAGGATTTGATTTGATATTTTTTCTATATTTACCATTTTATAAGCTCCATAATTTATTTATGCTTCTTGTGGAACCAAATCTTTAGTTTGAAGTTTTGATTTTGTAAAAATACCGATAAGCCCTTTTACACCGATACTAAGTACAACATTTAGTAAAAATACAACCCACGCTGAGAGCAGTAAAAGTCCGCAGATACCCGCTAATATCATATATGTTTGGTATTCGCCGTCTAAATAGAGAGTTCTTCTTAACATCCCGTCCATCGCAGCCATTCCCATAAATGCACCCATTCCGATACCGCCGATTAAATGTGCCCAAAAGTGATAAGACGCCATTTTTTGACTATACAGCTTCACTCCGTTTGTAAGCGTCGGCCATAGGATATAGATAGCGCTGTAAAGCGTCATTGTAAGCCCTACAAGTATAGCCACATGGAAGTGAGGTCCTGCTACCCATTGAGTGTTGTGCAGAATTCTGTTTAATCCCATATCCGCTTGAATGATTCCCGCAGGAACCGCCAACATAAAACCTAAAATACCGCCGAGTAAAAATTTCAACTCATTGCTCATTTTTAACGGTCTTGCACTCCATAAAGTAACTAGCGTAATGAAAATCGCTATACCTTGCGTTACAAGCTCAAACGCCGTTACCATCTCGCCGCTTACAAGTTTCATCATATTGTACTGACCTTGATCTGCCAGTAAGTGATGCGACCAAACAGCCCATGAAACGATAAGCTCAAGTAAAAGAGCCGCTCTTGCTATATTTTGCATAAAAAGTTTTTTACCCGTAATAAGCATTGCCAAAAGATACCAAGAACCTGCTATATAAATAAGCACTAAACCGTCTGCTATTAAGTCAAGTCCCCACCAGAAAAAGTTTTTGTAAAGCAGCGCATTTACAGATGTGTAGTCCATAGAAGCGCCTGAAAGGTCGCCGATAATGTAAACTAAGATTAAAATTCCGCATGTCAAAATCACGAGCGCGTCAAGAAAAGTATCAATCGTTCCGCGAAAGATTGCCACAACGGGAAGCGAAACCGCAGGCTCTTTTGCATACGGCTCACGACCTGTCATTTTGTACCAGATATTCAATATCCCGTCAATCCCCAAAGCAGAGAGAAGAAGCGGTTTAAACGGTCGTTTCTCATGACCCTCTTCGGTATAAAAAACAGT
>CAYHRD010000153.1:0-4472 GCA_964358925.1 uncultured Sulfurimonas sp. | reverse complement strand
CTAAAAGATTGGGGAGTTTCTCGCCAGAGATATTGGGGTGCGCCTATTCCGTTTGTTCACTGTGACGATTGTGGTTTGGTTATGGAGAAAAAAGAGAATCTTCCGATTGCACTTCCAGAAGATATCGTAATTACGGGTGAGGGAAATCCGCTTGATAAACATCCGACTTGGAAACATTGTAAATGCCCAAGTTGCGGCAAAGACGCTGTTCGCGAAACGGATACGATGGACACCTTTGTCGAATCTAGTTGGTACTTTTTACGCTTTTGCGCATCACCGAAAAATTGGGAAGATGAGGCATTTTCAAAAGAGCAGATAGAGTACTGGATGCACAAGCAAGGGCATCAAGGAGTTGACCACTATATCGGCGGAATCGAACATGCGATTTTACATCTTTTGTACGCAAGATTTTTTACAAAAGTGTTTCGTGATTTGGGATATATCAGTTTTGATGAACCGTTTGAGCGACTTCTTACGCAAGGTATGGTTTTAAAAGACGGTGCAAAGATGAGCAAATCTAAGGGCAATACCGTAGATCCGGATGCTATAATTGAGAAGTACGGTGCAGATACGGCTAGACTTTTCATCCTCTTTGCAGCACCTCCGACGCAAGAGTTGGAGTGGAACGACAGTGCCGTTGAGGGAGCGTATAGGTTTATAAAAAGATTTTATGAGAGAAGTTCAAATATCGTAAAAACTGAAGTTATTCCTGAAATAGAACATGCGACTTTATCAAAAGATGAAAAGTTTGCTAGAAAAAAAGTGTATGAGGCTCTTGTGCGTGCAAACGATGTTTACGGCGAAAAATACACTTTTAACACAATGATAGCCGGTGTTATGGAAGCTATGAATGCCCTTAATGCTCAAACTTCTACAGCCGTGTGGAGCGAGGGGTACTGGATACTTACTTCTATTATGGAGCCTGTAATTCCGCATGTATGTTCTGAGATAAGCAGTGAATATTTTTCACTTAAAAATTTGACTTCACAGAGAGTTTTAGAAGAAGTCTTTGTTGAAAATGTTATAATCTTTGGAGTTTCCATAAATGGGAAGTCAAGAGCGGAGATAGAGGTTGCATCTGATGAGTCGCAAGAAAATATCATAAAAATTGCAAAAGAGTGTGCCGCAAAATGGTTAGAGGGAAAAACTATAGTTAAAGAGATAGTCGTTCCTAAAAAATTAGTGAATCTGGTAATCAAGGATTAATTTGAAAACTGTTTCAAATATCAAAACACTTTTGCTGCTTCTTTTAATCTTAAGTGCAATAAATGGGTGCGGATATAAGCCGAGTGCTAAATTTGCTCGTGATGTAACGGGTGAGAAGATAAGCACAAATGTAATTATCTCTTCGCAAGACCCTGAAAATACGGTTTTTATAAAAGATGCGGTTGATAGAGCGGTTATAGAAGTTTTTCAGGCATCACTGGTGGATAAATCGATTTCTGATAGCCATCTTATTATAAAAATTTCCTCATCAACCTACTCTCCGATTGTTTACGATGAAAACGGCTTTGTAACAGGTTATAGAATGAGCGTTATTTTGAATATTGAGAAGCAGACTAAAAATGAGTCAAAAAGCTATAATACAAGAGGATTTTATGATTTCTCGGTAGCACCCAATGCCATAGTGACCGATCAAGAGAGGTTTCAAGCTATCGGATTTGCCGCACAAAAGGCTATAAACTCGTTTGTTGCACAAGCTTCTGCACAGGGAGCAAGAGCTAAAAAATAATGAGATTTTATTAGTAGGAGAGGCTATGAATATTCAAGCTATCATTAAAAATGCCGTTAAAAGATTAGAGTTAGAGGGTAAGCTTTTAACTCCTGATTTTTATGCTGAAGCTTTTTGCAAAGAGGCTTCTAAAGCGGGCTTTACAACTGAAGATTGTACTCATTTGGAAAAGTTTACCGCAACTCTTAACAAAGAGTTCCAAAATGAGTTAAAAAAATATCATATTAAAAATATGCCGGAGTTAGCCCGTTTTTTAGTTTCAAAACTAAATAGAACTAGCCCGTCTCACTGCTCAAACCTCCTAGAATCGCAAACTCAATTTACAAAAAGAGTGCTTCAAGTCGTTGAAATGCTTCATAATAAAGAAGCAGCCGAGTTATCAAAAAGAAGCGCGGAGCTTTTAAGCAGAGAGGCTACTGTTGCCGAAATAGACCAATATAGGCAGTTGTGGGTTAATTTTACAAATACATACGACGATACATTTTTGCAAAAGTTAAAAACTTTTGGTGATATCGATAGCAAGGATCTTAAAAAAAGTATTCAAAATCTAAGGTTAGACGGTTATGAAAAAGCATCAGGCTCCTCGGATTTTTCTATCATTGCATCTCTTTTGGTTTCATCGTTTGTTCCCTCTATTGCTTCTAGCGTAAATGATAAAATAGCGCAAATCAGTCAAAAGATTCAAGACAATCCTGCACTTCTTGAGGATGCAAAGATTGAGTCGGAGATAAAATCGGCAATCTCTTTAAGAATAGCACTTGATAAACAGAGTGTTAAAGATATGATAGAGTCAATTGACGGTGTTTTGGATAAGTTGTCTTTTAGATTGATAGAGATGATAGAGAGTTCGGACAGTTCTACCGTAGAGATACAAAAGATAAAAAAAGAGCTTGAGAGCTACAATGAAAGTACAGATATAAATTTTAGTATTGCACATAAAAAATTATATACTATAGCAGTAGCATTGGAAGAGAATACTCAAGCGTTAACTAGAGATTTGAAAAAACATAATAGTGAAGTCGGTGCATTAAGTAAAAAAATAGAGTATTTAGAGCAAGAGCTTGAGCGTGCCAAAGAAGAGTCTAAAGAAGATTTTTTAACAAAGCTGTATAACAAACGGGCAATAGATGAATTTATAAATAATAAAGATGCAGAATTTCAGAGATATGGACGCAATTTTGCCGTTGTCTCTTTTGACCTTGATTATTTTAAGGCAGTTAATGATACTTACGGTCATGATGCCGGTGATGCCGTACTTCTTGCCTTTGCAAAAATATTGAAAAATGAAGCAAGAAGCGTTGATATAGTAGGAAGATTCGGCGGTGAAGAGTTTATAGCGATTCTTGGCGAAACTGATGTTGAGGGCGGAGTAATATTTGCCGAGAAAGTTAGAAAAAAAGTTAAAAATGCTCATTTTATGTACAAAGAGAGTCGTATAGAAGTTACGGTTAGTTGCGGAGTTAGCGATAGAAAATCAAATTTTTCACTTCAAAATTTACTAAAAACCGCCGATGAGTTTTTATATAAAGCTAAAAAAGACGGTAGAAATAGAGTAGTAAGTAAGTGAGCCTACAAGATTATTTAAATGCTAAACCGCTCTACTACGATGAAATAGATTATTCGCGAATGCCGCGAGTATATGAGAAGATAAAACATTCTTTAAAAATTCCAAAAATCATCCATATCATCGGCACAAACGGTAAAGGTACGACGGGACGCTTTTTAGCGACTGCACTTTTTGCAAATGGCTATCATGTAGGACACTACACTTCACCGCATATTTTAGAGTTTAACGAGAGAATATGGCTTAACGGACAAAATGCAAGTGATGAAGAATTGCAAAATGCCCACGAAGAGCTGCAAAAACTTTTAAGCAAAGAGGATACTGCTTCACTTAGTTATTTTGAATATACAACATTCCTTGCCATTATAATTTTTAAAGAGTGTGAGTTCGTCGTTATGGAAGCAGGGCTTGGTGGCGAGCATGATGCAACGGCTGTTTTTTCTAAGTGTCTAACTCTTGTAACACCTATCGCGTATGACCATGAGGCATTTTTGGGAACAGATATGAAACAAATTGCAAAAACAAAATTAAATGCCATCCAAAACAGTGCGATAATCGCAAATCAGCGATTTGGCGAGGTTTACGAAGCAGCTAAAAGTTTAGAGGGTAAAAATATCTATAGAGTAGATAATTTTTTAGAAGAAAATGACAAAAATAATATTCTAGCGATAAGCAAAGAGTTGTCTTTGGCACCCTATCTTATGCAGAACTTATCTCTTAGTATCTCGGCTTTGAAATTTTTAGGCATAAGTTACAAAGCGGATGATTTTAAAAATGCAAAGCTCTTTGGCAGATTGAGCCGAGTCGCCCAAAATGTTATAGTTGATGTAGGACACAACGCACTTGCCGCTTCAAGCATAGCAGAGGCGTTAGCGGGAGAAAAATTTACGCTTGTCTATAACAGTTACAGAGATAAAAACTACAAAGAGATTCTGTCGATTTTAAAACCGATTGTTTTAAGCGTAGAGATTATAGAGGTTATTAACCAAAGAGTGGAAGAGATAGAAAAAATCCAAAAAGCGCTTGATGATTTGGGTATAAAACATACGATTTTTAAAGAGATAAAAGAGGAACAAAACTATCTAGTTTTTGGCTCTTTTAGCGTTGCGGAGAAGTTTTTAAAGGAGCATATGGATGTCACAAAATATACTATTTGACTATTTTAAAAAAGGTCAA
>CAYHRD010000152.1:0-4498 GCA_964358925.1 uncultured Sulfurimonas sp. | reverse complement strand
GTTTTTAAAATTTTTCTGATTTGTGATGCGTTTTCATCGTCAATCGTTGTCATAGAGAGTGCCGGAGTTTTTGGATATATATGCAAGCCTATCGCTTGAAGTGCAGAGATAACAGCATCTGCTCTAGTAGCAGTCTCTTCATATAGTTTGTCCAATCCGCCGTTTTTCTCGATAGTTTCTAGTATCTCTAAAAGCCCGATAGTCAAAGTCGTAGCAGCCGTCCAAGCGGTAGTATTTTTTCTTTGAGATTTTATTTCCGTAGCAAGATTAAAGTAGTAACCTCTGCCTTTTCCGATTTTCTCAATTCCTGCGTTACTTAGTCCTAAAATTGCAAGTCCCGGAGGAAGCATAAGTGCTTTTTGGCTTCCTGCTATCAAACAATCGATATTTGTTATATCAATCTTCTCGACACCCACGGCAGTGATACCGTCGGCTATAATCATAATATTTGGATTTATCTCTTTTACAGCCTTAGCAATCGCTTCAACAGGATGACGAAGTCCGCCTGCCGATTCGCTTATCTGAACGGCGATAGCGTCTATATCAGGGTTGCTTTTAATTGCCTCTACAACCTCATCAACACTTACAGGAGTATCCCACTCATTTTTTATCTCAACATTTTTAAGTCCGTGGGCAATTGCGATTTTCCCAAATCTCTCGCCAAACTTTCCGGAATTTACATTTAAAAGAGTGTTATGACATAGGTTTACGACCGCTGCCTCCATCGCTCCTGTTCCGCTTGATGCAAGCATTACAACTTCATCACTACCAAAAAGGTTAAAAAGATGTTTTCTGGTTTTTTCAAAGATAGCTTCAAATTCGGGTGTACGGTGGTGCATTGTCTCATCTGACATGGCATTACGAACATTTTGAGGTACTGGAGTCGGACCGGGAGTAAAAAGTAACATATAAAAATTCCTAAATTGATTATGATTTAAAAGCTCGTATTATATCCTAATAACTTAAATTGACTCTTTAGCGGTGCCTTTATGCTAAAATTGCAGCAAAAATTTCTTTAAGGGCTTTTATGACTATATTTGATTCAATAATTTTAGGAGTAATTGAAGGCTTAACTGAATTTTTACCAATTTCCTCTACTGGTCATCTTATACTAGCCTCTCACTTCTTAGGACTTGAACAGACCAATGCTCATAAAACATTTGAGGTATCCATTCAGCTTGGCAGCATTTTGGCAGTTTTATTTTTATTTAAACAAAAGCTTCTTGTGAACAAAACATTGTGGCTAAAGATAATAGCAGCATTCTTGCCGACGGCTGTTTTTGGTTTTTTATTTTACAAAACAATCAAATCACTCTTTGGTATAGAAACGGTTGCGATAATGCTCATTATCGGTGGCGTTATATTTTTGATTATCGAATATTTCAGAAGAGACCGTGACGACTCTTCCGATAAGAGCGTAGATGATTTAAGCATAAAAGAGTCTTTAATGATAGGGCTATTTCAAACTCTTTCAATGATACCGGGTACTAGCCGTTCGGGTGCGACTATGATAGGGGGACTTTTTGCCGGATTGTCTCGTAAAAGCGCAGCCGAATTCTCTTTTTTACTGGCAATTCCGACTATGTTTGTTGCAACTGCTTATGATTTATTCAAAAACCGAAATGATCTTGTCGTAGACGACTACTCTCTTTTGATAATAGGATTTACAACTGCATTTCTTGTTGCATTTGCAACCGTTAAGGCGATGATGAAATTTCTTACGACACATACATTTATAAGTTTTGGAATTTACAGAATAGTTGTCGGTATTTTATTTCTAACCGTGTTTGGGCAGTAAAATAGAGATAAATCCTACAAAGTCTGCAAAACTATTTTTGCCGACTCAAGTGCTTTTGCACGATGCGATAGCTTTTTTTTGATTTCATTATCCAATTCGCCTAAAGTTTTATCGTACCCTAATGGAATAAACATAGGGTCATACCCAAAACCGCCATCACCGACTGCTTCATTTATTGCAGTTCCATACATCCAGCCGTGAACAGAATACTCACCTTTTTTTGTAACGATTGCTATTGCTGCCGTATAGTGCGCAGGTGAAGATAATACATTTTTATCTTTTATATCCTGAATCAGCTTATATAGATTATCTTTATCGTTTGCATTTTTACCCGCATGTCTTGCGCTATAAATTCCGGGTTTTCCATCAAGAACATCTACGCTTATCCCGCTGTCATCCGCCATCACTATTACATCGTCGCTGTTTAAAGCTTTAAAAACCGCTCTGGCTTTTATAAGGGCATTTTCCTTAAAACTGCTTCCGTCTTCGACTATCTCAAATTCATCCATCAGTTCACTATACGGAATTACTTCAAAATCTTCGCAAAGCGCTTTTATCTCTTTAACTTTCCCTTTATTGGAAGTAGCCAGTACCAATTTCATCTCATAACCCTTATAATTTTCTTTAAACTTGCAATATTTTGACTCACAAAGTTTGTGTAAACAATCTTTTAAATATAATTCCGCAATTATATATAAATTAAGGTAGATAATGTTTAAAAAAGTATTTCCTCTCTCGGCAATTCTCTCTCTTAGGTTTTTGGGTCTATTTTTAGTTTTGCCTGTTATTTCAGTTTATGCACTTGAGCTTGAGGGCTCAACTCCGCTTCTAGTTGGTATTGTTGTTGGCGGATATGCACTCACTCAAGCGCTTTTTCAAGTTCCCTTTGGCGCAATGAGCGATAAAATAGGCAGAAAACCAACACTTTTGGTTGGTCTAGTTATATTTTTAATCGGTTCAATTATTTGCGCCCTCACAAGCGATATATATACTCTTATGATTGGTCGTTTTCTCCAAGGTGCCGGTGCAATCGGTTCTGTTATTGCGGCAATGATATCCGATTTGGTTGAAGAAGAGATTCGCGGCAAGGCTATGGCGATTATGGGAGCTTCTATTGCCATGAGTTTTGCTCTTGCAATGGGACTGGGTCCTGTTTTGGGTGCTAAATTCGGCGTAGGATTTCTTTTTATGTTAACTGCAATTTTCGCACTATTAGCAATTGTTCTTCTCTTTACTAAAGTGCCGACACCCCCAAAGATTAAGCATACCTACCATGCAAAAGCAAAAACCTTCGATATTTTAAAAGATCCAAACCTTTTAAATATGATTATTATAAATGCTATGCAAAAAGGTCTTATGACCGTTGCCTTTGTTCTTATTCCTATTATTCTTACAAGTGATGCTTTTGATTGGCAAAAATCAGATCTCTATATGGCATATCTGCCTGCTATGGTTTTTGGTTTGGCTGCGATGGGACCTGCTGCAGTATTTGGCGAAAAATATAACAAGCCAAGAGAGATATTTTTACTTTCTATAGTCCTTTTTATAGGCTCATTTCTAGTTATGGGACTTACAACTTCAAGCACGCTTTTTATAATCGGTGTTGTTATGTTTTTTATTGCATTTAATATGATGGAACCGTTGGTTCAATCGATGATTACAAAATTTGCCAAAGTTCACCAAAAAGGTGCCGCACTCGGAATCGCGAACTCTGTTGCCTATTTTGCCACATTTATCGGAGGAACATCGGCAGGATTACTATTGGGATTTAGCGATAGAGAGACTATCGGAGTGTCCGTTGCTATCACGGCAACTCTTTGGCTACTTTGGACACTTAGACTTCAAAACCCTACAAAGTATTCTCATCTTTATATTTCACGGGATGATATCGATATCTTAAAGCTTGAAAATCTTGAAAATGAGCATATTGCAGAATGGTATATAAATGAGAGTGAAAACCTTATCATTGTAAAATATATGGCAAATGCTATAGAAGAGGAAGCTTTAAGAGCAAAAATATCTAAATAATTTTACTCTCTCACCCTGAATTTGATTCAGGGTCTAACATAAATATTACTTTTTAGGTAATACATACAAGTTGTAGTAACGACCTTCAAACTTAGGCTCTTTATCCATAATTGCAACATCTTCAATCATAGACCAAACTCTTAAAAGAACATCTTTTGCCGAATCTGGGTTTGACATTTCACGACCTTTTAAAAATACGCGAAATTTTACATGTTTGCCTTCAGCCAAAAACTCTCTTGCATGCTTTACTTTATAATTGATATCGTTTTCTGCTATTTTTACAGATAGTTTAATCTCTTTAATATCAATCTTAACTTGATTTTTTCTCTGTTCTTTAAGCTTTTTCTCTTCTTGATACTTATACTTACCGTAATTCATAATCTTAGCAACAGGAGGCTTTGCATCAGGAGCAATTAGAACTAAATCCAAACCTAACTCATTTGCTTTTTCCATAGCTGCATCCGTAGAAATAATTCCTAAAGATTCTGCTCCATCTACATTACAACGCACTTCTGGCACACGGATTTCGTCATTCATTATGACACGGTCTTTTTTGTTCAAAAATTTACCTCATTTATTTTAGTTTGTATAAGAGAGAGAAATTCGCTCTCGCTTAGATTGTATTGTTCTCTCGTTCTTCTGTCACGAATCGCAACGCTACGAGACTCTACC
>CAYHRD010000151.1:0-4584 GCA_964358925.1 uncultured Sulfurimonas sp. | reverse complement strand
GCCTTCTTTTAGAAGCTCTCCTCGCAAGTATCTATACTTTTTTCTCGCTTTTTTCGTATCTGTAGGCATATCAAACATTATCATCAGCCACATAAATCTATAGGCACTCATCTTCATACTTTTCAAAGTTAATGCTTGGAAGCACTAGATGAGATATCTCTTTTTGGAGTACACATTTTTGTAATGATTGGATGGTAATATCTATAGCGGTTCTTAGGTTGCTAAGTCCGCCGTCTATATCTGCATACTCTAAGTTTAAAATATTGACATATTCTTGTTTTATCTGGCTTGTTAACACTTCATCATCATATTTTAAAAGAGTAAGTTTTACATGCAAATCTACAAAGGCACGATAAGGCTCTATCATGTCGTCTGCAAGATTAAAAGCGTTAAAGTAGTTTTGATGATGAATCCCAAAAGATGGCATAAGCCCTGCGTTTGTAAGTGAACGGGCAACCGCACTTCTTACAATCGCATAGCAGTAGTTAAGTGAAGCGTTGCGCACATCATCAGCTCCTTTTTGAGTTCTTGCAAAGTTTTCAAAAAGCTCACTCCAGTAAATCCTTGCTGCTTTCGCTTCTACATTATCTTCATCGTTTGACTTTACACTTTTTACATACTCATAAAGGATTTTAGATGATTTTTCTCTGTTAAAATAGTCTAAAACTGCTGCTTGATTTTTTACTTTTGACTTAACCACTTCTTGCCAAAGCTGTTTTTTAAGCGGTTTTGATATATCTATCTGTGAATGAACGATTTTTGAAAAAGTCGAATGTGTATGAAAGGGCAGAGTAATAGCGTTTAGATTGTACTTTTTATCGACATATAAAACAGCTACTCCCGCCTCTGCAAGTTTTGAGATGGCGTAGGTGGTAATAGTCGCTCTTGTCGTCTCTATAACGATGGAAGCGATACTATCGAGCGTGACTAGGTATTCTCCGTCGTCATTGCTTATTATGTTGTTATCGTGTTCTATATGAATCTTGCATGGTTTAGTGATGAAGATAGAACGCCAGCTCATCATAAAACCTTATAGCTTAACACTTTGGCAAAAAGTTCTTTGTCCTCATCTAACACTCTGCCTAAATAATAAAATCCTAAAACTTTTCCCGTGGCATCGGTTTTATACTTTTTGATTCCACACATTTTTTTCACTGCCACATAACTATTATATTGTTTTGGTTGAGCATCTTCACGAATTGGATATTTTGGATTTTTTACTTTTAGCATTTTGTTTTCTTTGGCATCAATAACAAATGTTCTTAAAAGACCAGTTAATTTTAAAACAACTTGTTTCTTTTCAAATATATAAATATCTACTAAATCGTTATTGAAAATATCAATAAATATGCCGTTATTTTTTTCCAATAAAGCTTTATCTTTAAAATCTATTCTTTCGGTAAAAAGGCGATTCTCAGATTCGACTTTACATCTCATTGCCAACATTGAAGGGGCATTTCCTGCATACCCTTTCCTAATAGGTATTGAGACTTTTTCTCCAACCCTTTTGACTCTTCGTATCTCATTGCCGTTTACATCATATAAAAGCTCACTCATAACATCTCGTAGTTTTTTATCAAGCTCAGCTTTC
Organism: uncultured Sulfurimonas sp.; assembly: GCA_964358925.1. GTDB lineage: Bacteria > Campylobacterota > Campylobacteria > Campylobacterales > Sulfurimonadaceae > Sulfurimonas. The sequence goes on along the minus strand of CAYHRD010000151.1, from coordinate 2,993 downwards.
TCATCTTTTGTACTTGCAAAAGCTGATTGGTTTAAGATATTTACGACATAGTCTCTTTTTTGGATAAAAACTTTTGCAGTGTAATCTTTTGGATTATCTTGTGCGACTTGAATTTTTTCGTATATCTCTTTGTTGAATTTTTGATAAAACTCATCGGAACTCATTTTATGATTCGGTTTTACCTCATCAAATAATTTATTAACGGGAACATAATACGCCATATTCTTTTTAGACTGAATCGTTTCGTTGTGTGCTTTTGTCCCTATCGGTTTTTTAGAGACCCAAAAGGCAGGAGTTTTAAGAGTTCCGTCAAGTGCTTTATAAAATGGGCTCTCTTCTATATTATCCATATAGCTCTTTCTTATGTGAGCAAAGATATGATTTAGTGATGCACCCTCAATGACAGGAATGATTTTTTTGAAGTTCTCTTTTGCGTTTTGTTCGGTAAGTTCATAGTTTTTTTCAAAATTTGTAGAGATGCTTTGTAGGTAAGCTTTGCTCATAACTCCTAAAAGTATCGCATCTTCTGCGTGGTGAAAGTTTGTATCACGAGACTTGTTGTCAATGCTGAGTATGCGTCTTAAGTAGCTTGTTGCACGCCCAGAGATAGACATCACTCTTTGATTTTCTTTGAGTTTATCTGTAAAAGGGTAGTAGCGTTTTAAAATCTCGCCTAAAAGTTTTTCTGTGTAGCTCGTTGCATGGAGTGATACATCGTCTTTTGCTTCTTTAAAAGTTTTATCTAAACTCTCCGCCAAGAGATTTATTTTTTTCTTCATGTTTATCTTGTAGCTTTTTTTCAACTCTTCTACAAAGTCAATGTAAATCTCTCTTTTGTCTCCGCCGAGATAATCAAGTGGAAGTTTGTTTCCTTTTTTGGCATTTTCATCTTTTAAATCGATTGCCTTGTTATACTCTGCATTGCTGCCGCCACAAGCACGAGGAACGATATGTTCTATCTCTGTTTTATCACTGAGTACTTCATTGACGCTCAACACCTTATGAGAATAAATTCCTAACTCTTTTTGCTGTTCCCAAAGTTTGAGTTTTAACACATACTCTTTGTTGTTTTGCGGGTTTAAACCTTTTGCCTCAAAGTGCTTTTTATATTTTTCAATTAAGTCTTGCCACTCTTTTTCGTTTTTTTGATTTGCTCTTCTAATGTCGTTTTTTACTTCGTCAGGCAGAGAAAGTTCTCTTGTTGATTCAAGTTTGATGATATCAAAAGGTCCATACTTTACATGTAAGTCTGTGATAATACGAAGTGCCCATGAAACTAGAGATTTTACTACATGGTTAGAGATGCGGTTTTCATCTATCTCGTACTGTAATCTTCCATCTTTGCTTTGAGATTTTAGATATTTGATACCTTTTAAAAAATGGGAATAATCCTCTGATTTACTAACTCCTAAAATCTCTTTTGCATCACTTTCATTTTTTCCATCTTTCATTAGTGCAGTTAAATCTTTTAACGCTTTAAGTGAATAGCTTGAAGTTCCTTTGGATTTATGTTTATGAAGCCCAAGTGTAAACTCACGAATTTCATCTTTACTAAAACCAAGATTGTATGTTTTAAAAACTTTTTCGATAGCTTCCATAAGCTTTTGAGGATTTACATTGATATGTATTTGTGTCGCAATATCATCTAATATTTTCACATGCTCTTGTTGCTTAAAAATAGTATTTAAAATCCCATGGTCGAGTTTCTTAAAAAAGGGAAGAAAATTAAATTTAATCATGATATTCTGTTCTTTTTTCCCTTTATATTCTTGAAAATTATTGATTTTGACATATTCGTCATCAATTCCCAATATCTTTTTAAAATCTTTAACGCTATAAGAAGTTTTGCATGTAAACTTTTTTATATCATCAAAAATATTTGATAACAACTCTTCTTTTTGCTCACTAGAAGCATCCGCACCGTTAATTTTCAAATCAAAAAGTAGTTTATAAAGATTGAAAATATCAAACGAGTATGAAAAAGTGGGCGCACATTTTTCATCTTTATAAATAAGACAGTTATTTATGTTGTCTGGATTTAGAGTGACTGCTTCTTGAGGGATTATTATGTCTTGAAGTTCTTTTGTAAACTCGTTAGCTTTTTCTTCATCGTCAAAAAGATTGAATTTTTGTTGCGTTTCTATAATTAGCTTTATCTCTTTTTCTACATCTTCTCTTCTTACCATATAACGGTAGTTGTTATGGTTTCTAAATGTAGGGTTTTCTTTTTGAGATTCTAACTCCCAAATAATTTGTGTTGCCGTTTTTTCTTTGTATTTGCATTTTAAAGCATCCAAATAAGCCAATGTCTCAGAAAATTTTTCTAAATCTTTTGGCATGTGGATTTCATCGCTTTCACAGTTTCCAATTCGCTCTTTTGCTTCAAGTTCAGCTATTAAATCTTCAATTTTTAGTGATTTATAGCCTCTATGTTTCGCCATAAATCTAAATATTGCAAAGAGTTCATCATCTTCAAGTTTTCGCTCAAATGCATTTATTGCTCTAAGTTTCCAAATGTCATAGAGTTTTTTATCCTGATAATGAATATTGAAAGATTTAAAAAGTTGTTTAATATTCCTCAATCTATTTTTTTTCTTATCAAGTAAATCACGAGATTGTTTTTTTTCTCGTCTTTCTTGTTGCGTACCGCCATCATGAGGGTTGTCACGCATTACTACACCGTAATCCATAATTGAATAACTATTGTTTTCTATTTGTTTTAATACAGAATAACCGCAAGATGTTACACCTAAATCTAAAGATAATATTTTCATTTTAAATAACCCTTTTCGTTAATAATGTATTTTATCTAAATTTAAAAATATTTAAAAAATAATCACATCATTTTCTCAGCTATTTCTTGATACTCTATCGTTATAAAAACCTTACAAAGGCAGTGAAATTGTCCGATAAACAAGATATAGAATTTGAAAATGCGGTAAAATGTATGATGCTTCATGTCGGAGAAAATCCAAGTAGAGAGGGGCTTCTAA
>CAYHRD010000150.1:0-4588 GCA_964358925.1 uncultured Sulfurimonas sp. | reverse complement strand
CCTTTTGACAAACCTAAGTACGATAAGCCTAAAAGAGACGACCAAAAAGATAGAAAACCAAATAAGTTTCTAGGTAAAGATGAGAACGGGAAAGCGATATTTTCAGATAAAAGTAAAGATAGAAACCACCGTTATGACGGAACGCCTAAAGACAAATTTGAAGCGCCTAAAAATGTCGGAAGAAAAATACCTATAAAAGCTCGTAAACCTAAAGAGGACTCTAAGCCTAACTCTTAAAGGCTACGAGTTCTCCACGCTTAAGCTGTGAAATTTTTCCTTTAAATTTACGAATATAGAAAGCTTTTTGTTCAAAAGTGATATCTGTTTGTAAATTTACCTTCTTATACTCTCTCTCGTAATGTTTTGTTAAAAATGCAATAAGTTCAGCTTTAAGTGCCTCTTCATCTTTAAGCGAGAGTATCTTTTCATCAACCAATATTGCCATAAGAGAAGGCTCATCAAATCTTCCTCTAAGCGCCAAAGCAAACTCGGATGAGTGAAACTGCAAAAGTGACGGGTCTAAAACATCCAATATCTGGTTAACAAACTCCGGATATTCTAAAACTGTTTTAACAAGAGTAAGCTCCCACATATCCCTATGACGGCTGCTATCAATAACTGATTTGTTTTGGTTAGTGTTAGTTTGGTTAGTTAATCTAACAAATGAAGGATTTATTCCTAATCGTTGAGCCAAATATGTTTTATATCTGTCTTGAAGCATAGGAGAGAGAGTTTTTAAATAGCCTATAGCCTCTTGCATACAACTCTCTTTGGCTTTAGGGTCAGAGAGATTATAGAGCGATAAAATCTCATCTATAACAAACTCTATAAAGGGTTGAGGAGTTCTAAACATAGTTGAGAGTTCCTCTACCGCACCGCTGTTTACCATATCCGCAGGGTCAAACCCCTCTTTAAAAATCACGACACCGCCGCTAAATCCGCTAATGCTTAAAAGTTTTGAAGCCTTTAGTGCCGCAGAGCGTCCGGCTTTATCTCCGTCATAAGCCATAATGATTTTCGGCTCACCTTTTCTTAAAACCGGTAAGTGCTCTGGAGTAAGTGCTGTTCCCAAAGTAGCAACGGCATTTGTAAAACCGGCTTGATGGAGCATAATAACATCAAGATAACCCTCTGTTATAACTATCTCTTTTGTTTTGTGAATTGTTTGTTTTGCATGATGATAAGCATAAAGAAGTCGAGATTTATTAAAGTACGGAGTTTCAGGAGAGTTTACATATTTTGCCTGATGTCCCGTTATGGTTCTACCGCCAAAACCGACAATAGTTCCGTTTGCAGAGTGAATCGGAAATGTTATGCGCTCTATAAATCTTGCAAAGTTCTTTCCGCTCTCATAACCTATAATGCCCATCTCTACTGCTTCACCCATACTAAAAAGCTGAGATTTTATATAGTTTATCGTTGCATTGGAGTCCGGCGCATAACCTATGCCAAACTTCTCGACACTGCTCTCATAAATACCGCGCTCCTTGATGTAAGAGAGTGCCACAGGATTTTTCGTAAGCAGATATTGATACCATTCGTTTACTTTTTCCATAAGCATAGAACGGGGTTTAGAATTTTTACTATCACTGTAAGCAAGTGAGAAGTTATATGATGAGGCAAGTTTCTCTATCGCCTCTGGATAATTTAATTTTTCATGCTCCATAACAAACTTGATGCTATCGCCGCCTGCACCACAGCCAAAACAGTGATATATCTGCTTTGATGGACTTACTACGAATGAAGCTGTTTTTTCGCCGTGAAAAGGACACGGCGCTTTATAATTTGCACCGCTCTTTCTAAGCTCCAGATACGACCCTACAACATCAACAATATCAAGGCGTGCTTTTAAGGCTTCTATGGAATCTTGGGTAATCATAGAGTGATTATACAAAATAGTTAGTTAAAGAGAGTTTGGAGTGGATTTATGTCACTAAAACAGGTTATTAAGGGAGAACCTGTTTTAGAAGGAGAAATAAAATTTTTAGATATTAGTAAATATCTGTACTCGGATGATTAGGCTTGCTAATCGGAGCATTTGTATCTTGAGTATCGTAATGTACGATACTATCTGCTTGGAGGACACCCAACATTAATACAACTGTTAAAATGACTTTTTTCATTTTGTTTCCTTTGGTAAGAACGCATTACGCTCTAAGTTTTAAATCAGAGGAATTTTATCCGATTTAAAAATAACACACCTTGATTTGTATCAATTTTAAAAAGAAATTTACAAATTTATCTGATAAAATGTTAAATGAAGATATTTATGCTACAATTCGAGTCCAAATTTTACAGAAAGTGGGTGATGTGATATGCCTGGTATAGTACTACGCAGTGATGACAATTTTGATGCATCTTACCGTCGTTTCAAAAAGCAAACTGACCGTAACTTAATCGTTACAGAAGTTCGCGCTCGTCGTTTCCATGAAACGAAAACTGAAAAACGCAAGAAATTCTTAATTGCATCTCGTAAGAAAATGCTTAAGCGTCTTTATATGATGAGACGCTACGAATCACGCCTCTAAACATAAGCCTTCGGGCTGTGTTTATCCTTTAAAACTACTTCAAAAAACTTTTTTAATATAATTTCCCGTACATCTCATTATAAAATGATAAAGCGTGTCTATCGCTCATACTAGCAATATAATCGGCAATGACTCTATGCTTTTTTTTACTGTCCAACTGTTTTAAATAGAACTCAGGCAACATTTTCGGCTCCTCCATAAGCCCGCTGTAAAGCCCTTTTATAGCCTGTTTTCCTGCAAACATCTTTACCATAATATCTTTATGTTGATAAAGTTTATTAAATAGAAGTTTTTTTAATTTTTTTATCTCTGTTTCGAGTTTTGATTCAAACCCTACACTATGCTCATCTCTATCTATGGTTATTTTCTCTTTTGAGTATTGGATAAGCGAATAGATAAGATGGTTAATAAAGTGTGAACTAAAACGGTAGCGAAACATCTCATCTTCACCTCGTTCTATTCCCTCGCTTTGAACTTTATGTAAAACCTCTTGTATAAGTTCGCTCTCGCTTAAATCGCTAAAACTTATAAGTCCCGAATTTATCCCGTCATCTATATCGTGACTCATATAAGCAATCTCATCTGCACGATCTACTATCATGGCTTCTACGCTTGGATGAGTATCCAAATTAAACTGCTCATGGATTAAAGGCGGCAAAAAACTCTTTTTATAAGGATAGGAGTGTTTAAGAATTCCCTCCAGTGTTGCAAAAGTTAGGTTAAGTCCGTCAAAAGCTTTATATCTCTTCTCTAATGAAGATACGACTCTAAAGCTTTGAAAGTTGTGTTCAAAACCGTTTATAAAACCGTCATTTTTCAGACACTCGTCAAGCGCATCTCCGCCTATATGACCAAACGGCGTATGTCCCAAATCATGCGCTAGTGCGATTGCCTCTGCCAATGATTCGTTTAACCCCAAATGAGAAGTGATAGAACGGGCAATTTGTGAAACTTCGATAGAGTGTGTAAGGCGTGTACGAAAGAAATCACCCTCTTGATTTAAAAAAACCTGTGTTTTATACTCAAGTTTTCTAAAACTGCTTGAGTGAATAATTCTGTCCCTATCTCTTGCAAACGGGCTTCTAAAATCATCATCTATTTTGTGAAATCTCTCATATGCTTTCATATCGGTACCGCCTTTATTTTATGCTTTTACTACTTGGTTTCTTCCGGCTTTTTTTGCTTTATAAAGAGCATCATCGGCTCTTTTCATTACCGCAAACGGGTCTTTGTCTTTAGAATTCTTTTGTACGATTCCCGATGAGATATTTATATATATCGTTTTAGAAGTCTGCTTATTTCTAACCTTAAACGGACTCTTTGCGATAATATCTCTTAACATATCAGTATGGGTGTAAGATTCATCCAGCTCTTTTGAGGGGAAAAGCAGTACAAACTCCTCTCCGCCGTATCTATAAGCTTTTCCGCCTCCGCTGACATCTGCCAACTTTGAAGCGACCATCTTTAAAACCTCATCTCCAGTATCATGTCCGTAAGTGTCGTTAAACTTTTTAAAATGATCTATATCTATCATGGCAAGCGAATATTTCATTCCCAATTTTGCCATATCTTCCACCAACGCTCTTCTTCCGGGCAAAGCCGTAAGTTCATCATAAAAAGCTAAACGGTAAGACTCTCTTATAAGCAAGATAAAGATAATTGCGCCTATTGCCAAGAGTGAAAGTTCATTTGCGTGCGGAGTTTTTATAAAGTACAACCCCATGTAAAATGTTACTGCTATGACTAAAAATGAGCTATTATATAACATATACTTATTAAATATTACTAATATGCTCATTATAAAAAGTACAAAAATAGCGATGGCAATAGACAAATCTTCAAGCGGATAGAAAGATATTGCGAATAGTTTCATCTTTAAAATAGCAATTAAATCACTATTTTGATAAATAACAAGATATAAAACAACTGCTATCTCAACTACAAAAAAAGCAATCTTTAAAATTCCCCAAATTGAAAATAGCCCTCTCTCCTTTAGAGATAAAAATATAAGAAGATGAAGCGGATACAACATAGAACTGTAAAGAAAAAGATCCGTAGCC
>CAYHRD010000149.1:2638-4599 GCA_964358925.1 uncultured Sulfurimonas sp. | reverse complement strand
ATATTTACGGTACAAACACCTACTATCAAAAAATAGATATCTCCTTAGAAGAGGGTGAATATATGTGTAGTTTTGAGATGCCTCTAAATATAGGTGTCGGCAAATACTCTTTAGGGTGTGCAGTTCATACTGGAGATTATCATACTGATAAATGTTTTCACTGGCTAGACCATGCTGCCGAGTTTGAAGTTGCGGGAGTCGAGGGAAATATTTTTATAGGACTTTGCAGACTAGAGCCAAAAATTACTTTATCCCGTTATTGAGATTGCCACGGCTAAAGCCTCGCAATGACAAGAAACAGTCACTGCGAGGAACGGGAGTGACGCGGCAGTCTAATGGAGGGAAGAGAAGATTGCCACGGCAAAAGCCTCGCAATGACAAGTAGGCAATTTAGTTTTAAAAAAACACCTTTAGTTAAATTTAAAAAAAGAGTATAAACATGAAAAAAATATTTGTAGACTGCTCGTATCTTTATAATAATACGGAATCAAATACCGGAATACAAAGAGTTGTAAGAAAAATTACAGAAAATTTACTGGAACTCTCAAAAGAAAACGACAGCGAAATCATTTTAGTTGATATTGCAAACGGCAATTTTTTTAAAATCGAATCCCAAATGTTGTATCCGTCCGTTTCTGCAAATATACAAAAAGTGTCTCATTTTGATATAAGAAAACTGATAAGATTTGCAAAAGAGTATTTAAAAAACATTTATAAAGCAGTTAATAGTCTTATATTTGCACTGTTTCCATTTTCTGCCGTCGGTAATTTTTTACATGCGCCCAGAACAAAATTTGGATTAAGTTTTCTTATAGATGCGCTAATAATAAAACCTTTAAAATCAGTTATCAGACCGCAAAAAAAAGAGACGGCAGTAGTTGCCGAGGCTGCTCCGCTTATGGTTGAGGGCGGTGATATACTTTTACTTCTTGACTCGACTTGGCACTTAAATATATGGTCAAGCGTATCGTCTTTCAAAAAACAAGGCGGCACGGTAATCGGAGTTATATATGACATTATTCCGATATCTCATCCTCAGTTTTGCGATGACTCTCTCACGAAAGTTTTTAAAGAGTGGTTTTACGACTCCTTAAAATATGTCGATGGATATATCGCAATTTCAAATACTATAAATATCGGACTTCAAGCGTTTCTGTCTAAAGAATTTGCAGGGCAAATAGAAGATAAAAAATTTGATTATTTCCTGCTTGGAAGCGATTTTGAATACAAAACGCTTACTAAACCGATTGTCAGACCTGCTTTAGAGGAGATGTTTTTAACAAACAAATCAGTTTATTTGATAGTGTGTACGGTAGAACCTAGAAAAAATCACACATATCTGCTTGATGTATTTGATAATTTATGGAAAAACAATTTTGATGTTTCATTATGCATTGTGGGAAAAATAGGCTGGAAAATAGAAAAAACTATAAATAGAATAAACTCGCATGATATGCTTAATAAAAAATTGCATTTTTATAATGATTTAAGCGATGCTGAGCTTCAATATTGTTATAAACAATCAAAGATGTTGCTTTTTCCTTCGATTGTTGAAGGTTTCGGCTTGCCTATAGTTGAAGCTTTGTCTTTCGGCTTACCTGTGTTAGCCAGCGATATTCCAGTACATAGAGAGGTCGGAGGCAAGCAAATAGGGTATTTTAATATATCAGATACACAAGATTTGGAAAATCAAATAATAGACATAGAACAAAATGAAATTCCGGCTTTTTATATTCCTCCAAAAGATTACAGGTGGATGAGTTGGAGAGAAAGTTCTCAAATGTTGCTTGAAAAAATAAAAAAAATAAGTAGCCAAATATGAAAAATTTTATAAAAAAATTACCGTTGGTAGGTTTTCTTGGTAGATATTTATACAATTTATTAAGAATAAACAACATTAAGCATAGACTGGTTGTATTGGAAAATCTGACTATCAGTCAGCAGCAGCAGATTCAAGATCA
>CAYHRD010000149.1:0-2538 GCA_964358925.1 uncultured Sulfurimonas sp. | reverse complement strand
CAGCAGCAGATTCAAGATCAGCAACAGCAGGTAGATGCACTAAAAAGTGAACTCCAAAATACCAAAAATGCAATATCTCAAGAGATGGATTTTAAGTTGGCAGACTTGATGCTACATCACTCTTTATCGCTTCGCCACCGTATAGATCAGTTTGTTTTTGATGCGAATATAGAGTTGAAAAACAGCATAAATTTACCTGATGAAAAACTCTCAAACATCGCTACTATGGCAACAAAACTCTCAGATGAGAAGTAAAGTTTTTTCTATACATCAGTTTACGCCCTCTATCGCAGACGGTGACGGAGTAAGCGGTGGTGTTTTATGGACGGCGGATATTTTGCGTGGATTTGGTTTTAACTCATTAGTTTATGCAAACCACATAGACCCTAAGTTAAAAGATAAAGTTCTTCATATAGACTCTTTCGTTTCATCGCCCGATAATGTATTGATTTACCACCACTCGATAGGGCATGAGCATCATGAACAGATTCTTGCTTTTGCGGATAAAAAAATATTATGCTATCACAACATAACCCCTTCTCATTTTTTTAAAAACTCTCCTCATCTTCAGCAGGCATGTGACCTTGGCAGAAAACAGCTTGCATCATCGACTAAAGCCTTTGTGGCTTCTTATGCAGACTCAGAGTACAACTCTAAAGAGCTTCGCGCTCTTGGATATCCAAATCCCAAGCCCATACCACTGTTAGTTGACATTACGAAAAAGAATTTAATCCGCCCAAATGAAACTATAATTAAAAATTATTCTCAAACATTTACCATACTCTTTGTGGGACGCATCGTATCTAACAAATCACAAGAGATGCTCATAGAAACTATCTACTATCTCAAAAAGCTTCTATCTTTAAAACTAAAACTTATTTTAGTAGGCAGCACATCCGAACAGGCGTATTTTGATTATCTAAAAAAACTTGTCGTTTCATTAAAACTAGAAGACAGCGTACTCTTTGCAGGCAAGGTGTCACAAGAGGATCTCGCGGCTTATTACTCTGCTGCCGATATATATCTTAGTTTAAGTGACCATGAAGGCTTTTCTATACCTATCATTGAAGCACTATCTTATGATACGCTTACTATTGCTTACTCGACTTGCGCTTTGCCGGATACCTTGGGAGAGCAGGGAGTTATTGATTTTAAATCGCCTGATTTGGTCGCTAAATATATATATGACATTATAAACGACCCCATTTTGCGAGCAAATATTTTAAAACGCCAAAAGAGACATTTTTTAAAATTTCATCCGGACAATCTAAGGAAAAATTTTGCCGATTTTTTAACTGCCGTTGATATAGATATTCCAAATTATCCCTCATCCGTTAAATCTTTTTCTGATGAAACAATCCGCATAGAAGGCTCTTTTGACTCTTCTTACTCTTTGGCTATCGTAAATAAAACTATTGCGAAGGCTCTTAGCAAACAAGGTTGCAATGTAAAACTCTATTCAACTGAGGGTTTTGGAGATTTTGAACCGAATTTATCATATATTTCTGATTTGGATATTTTAGGTATGTATGAAAATACTCAAGAGTTTGTAAATACAACTATAAGAAATCTCTATCCCCCAAGAACAAATGCGATTCAAGGCGAAAATAAGATTATCGGTCCTTACGGTTGGGAAGAATCGGTTTTTCCAAAAGAGTATGTAGATTTTTTCAATGCTCGGCTAACAACTATTTTTACGATGTCGGAGTATGTCAAAAAAGTTTTGAAAAACTCAGGTGTTTGTGTTCCGATAGTTACAACCGGTATTGTAGCCGATGATATTATAGAAACGCCATCACAAAAGTTAGATTTTGAACTGCCGCACGGTTTTAGACTTCTTCATATATCGTCGGCTTTTCCTCGCAAAGGGGTAGATAAGCTATTAGAAGCATTTGAGCTTCTTGATGAAAGTTTTTCTCTTATCTTGAAGATATTTCCAAATCCTCACAACAATGCTATAGAACAACTCCTAAATATCGGTTATGTTTTAACAAAAACTCTTCAAGAGGGAGTTTTTTTATATGTAAAAGAGAACAAAACTATTTTATGTATAAATAAAGATTTAAAAAAAGAGCAGGTGCGTTATCTTTATGAAAACAGCAACCTTCTCGTTGCGCCAAGTTTTGGAGAAGGGTTCGGTCTGCCTATGGCAGAAGCTATGCTTTGCAATCTCCCCGTCCTTGCTACCGGTTACGGAGGTCAAACGGACTTTTGCAGTGATGCGGCGTCTTGGCTTATAGATTTTGATTTTGCCGTAGCTTCAACACATTTAAGTGAGCCAAACTCTATCTGGGCAGTACCAAAAACATCTCATCTAGCATATCAGATAAAAAAAATAAGTCAAACTCCAAGCAATAAGATAAAAGTAAAAACAGATCTCGCAAGAGAGGTTATTTTAAAAAACTACTCAAAAGAGGCGGTAGCCGCAAAAATCTTATCGGCTCTAAACCTAAGTGATTCTCCCGTCATTGCAACTTCTTCTCCCGTCATTGCGAGCGATTCCCCTGTCATTGCGAGCGAAGCGCGGCAATCTTCTCT
>CAYHRD010000148.1:0-4603 GCA_964358925.1 uncultured Sulfurimonas sp. | reverse complement strand
ACTAAACTATGATCCATTTCTGACGGTATTTCAAGTCCCATAAGTTTTAAAACAGTCGGTGCTATATTGTTAAGTCCGCCGTTTTCAACCTTACTTACACCATCTGCTTCAACAAAACACCACACTTCTCCGACAGTATGATTTGTTAAAACATTTCCCTCGTCATCTCTCATCTCTTCACAGTTTCCATGATCGGAGGTGATAACAAGAGCATAATCCTTCTCTTTTGCTTTTTGTAAAATCTTGCCAAGCTCATTATCTACCGTATTTACGGCAATTTTTGCCGCTTCAAAATTACCCGTATGCCCTACCATATCGCCGTTTGCAAAATTTACGACTATAAAATCATACTCATCATCCATAGCTTTTAAAACAACATTACCGACTTCTGCCGCACTCATCTGCGGTTTTTCATCGTAAGTTTTTACATTTGGAGAAGGTATCAAAATTCTTGTCTCATTTTCATACGGCTCATCAATCCCGCCGTTAAAGAAAAATGTCACATGGGCGTACTTTTCGGTCTCGGCAGTATGAAGCTGTCTAAGACCTGCTTTTGATATAACTTCAGAGAGAGTGTTTTTAGGCGAATCTTTTAAAAATAAAACAGGATAAGAGAAACTCTTGTCATACTCGGTGATAGTCGCAAGATTTACTTCAATATGCGACTTTGAAAATCCGCTGAAATTTTTATCTCCGATGGCAGTTACAATCTCACGCATACGATCACTTCTATAGTTAATCGTCAAAACGCTGTCTCCATCTTTTACGCCATCATATCCGCTAAATGCAACAGGTTCTATAAACTCATCCGTCTCATTCTTTGCATACGATGCGTCAATATAATTTGATGGCTGCATATCTGTTTTTGGAGTTGCATTTACGATTGCATCATACCCTTTTTGAACCCTGTCCCAACGGTTATCTCTATCCATCGTATAAAATCGTCCGCCGATGGTAGCTATCTTGATATTGTGATTTATGTTAATTTGAACTTGTTCTAAAAATCTCTTTGCAGAAGTGGGAGAGACATCTCTACCGTCGGTTATGAGATGTAAAAACACCTCTTTTCCCTCTTTTGACGCTAAATTTGCTATACCCATAAAATGGTCTATATGCGAATGTACGCCACCGTCGCTCATAAGCCCGATAAGATGCAATCTGTTTGATTTACTTAAAAGATTTTTAAATTCTTCGTTCTCTTTAAATCTGTTCTCACTTAATGCTAAAGATATTTTTACCAAATCTTGATACAAAATTCTTCCGCTTCCTATACTCATATGTCCAACTTCAGAGTTACCCATTTGACCTTCGGGAAGTCCGACGCTTAAACCGAAAGTATTTATCAAAGAGTGAGGAGTTTTGCTAAAAAGTTTGTCATAAGTCGGTTTTGTTGCGCTGTAAAAAGCGTTAAACTGAGTTTTTGAACTATAGCCGATACCGTCTGTTATGACTAAGATAGCTTTTTTTGTCAATATTTATCCTTGATAATAAAAGATTTATGCAATTATACTATAATGTCATTTTTATTTTGTTACGCAATCCCCTAAAGCTTTTCGCATTTATGCGAAAGATTTACTGTGTAACAACAGTTATTTATAAGGACTATCAACTTTGCTGTACTGGCTCTCAGAACTACTTAATATAAATCTTCTCGGTTACATCACGGTAAGGGCAGGAATATCGTTTTTTCTAGCACTATCTTTCACACTTTTTTTAATGCCGCGGTTCATCAAATGGGCTCAATCAACTTCTAGCGTTCAACCAATCAACGAGTGGGCGCCCCAGCGACATCAGGGCAAAGCAAAAACTCCGACAATGGGCGGGATAGTCTTTATTTTTTCAACTATTTTAGCCTCTTTAATTAGTATAAAATTTTCAAATATTTACGCTGTCGGTGCAGTTACGACACTTGTGCTATTCGCTTTGATAGGCTTTCAAGACGACATTGCGAAAATCAAGAAAAATCAAAATCTTGCAGGGCTAAAAGCAAGAACAAAACTACTTTTGCAAACCACTTTTGCATTGGCAATCTCAATCTTTTTATACACCCTTACAGACTTCAACACGAGTCTTTATATTCCATTTTTAAAAAATCCTGTTTTTGATATGGGTATTTTCGCTATCTTTTTTTGGGTTGTCGTCATCATCGCAACATCAAATGCGGTAAATTTAACAGACGGACTTGACGGACTTGCAACCGTTCCATCTGTTACGGCTCTTGCATCTTTTAGCATTATTATCTACATTACGGGAAATGTCACCATAAGCTCTTATCTGCTTATGCCGCATATAAATATCGGGGAAGTTGCAATCGTCTCAAGTGCCTTAATCGGTGCTTTAACGGGATTTTTATGGTATAACTGCCACCCTGCCGAAGTTTTTATGGGAGACAGCGGTTCACTTACAATCGGCGCATTTTTAGGCTATCTTGCAATTATCTCAAAAAGCGAAATCCTTCTTCTCTTAATCGGTTCTATCTTTGTTATAGAAACGCTCTCGGTAATACTTCAAGTCGGAAGTTATAAACTTAGAAAAAAAAGAGTCTTTTTAATGGCTCCTATCCATCACCATTTTGAGATGAAAAATTGGGCGGAAAACAAGATTATTGTTAGATTTTGGATTATTGCGACTCTATCAAATGTTATTGCCCTCATTTCTCTAAAGATTCGTTAATGCAAAGAGTCTCTCTTTTTGGCTACGGCAAGACCACAAAAGCACTTGCAAAGCTCTATCCCGATGCAATATTTTATGACGACAAGTGCACCGAAGCATTTAGAGACGATAACGGTTTTGAAGTAAGACCCTCATCTGATTTTGATCCCGACTGCTCAGATTTAGAGATACCCTCTCCGGGAATTCCTCCGTCAAATCCTCTGATTTTAAGAGCAAAAAACCTTATAAGCGAATATGACTGCTTTGCTAAAAACTCCCCGCTTAGTGTATGGATAAGCGGAACAAACGGCAAAACTACTACGACTCAGATGATGCAATACCTCTTAAAAGCCAGAGGCTCACAAGAGGGCGGAAACATAGGAACACCGCTTGGCGAGCTAGATCAAAATGCCGATATATGGATACTTGAAACAAGCTCTTTTACGATTCACTACACAAACCAAGCAGTGCCTAACATATATGTTTTACTGCCGATAACGCCCGACCATCTAAGTTGGCACGGCGATATGGACGAGTACATAAAAGCAAAGCTGAAGCCTGTTTTGAAAATGCGTGAGGGAGAAGTAGCAATCATCCCAGAAGCATACAAAGATGTCAAAACTTCCGCGCATCTCATCACATACAGAGATGAAAATGATTTGGCTTCGCAATTTGGCATAGATACGAGCAGAGTAAACTTCAAAGGCGCTTTTTTGATGGACGCGCTTTTGGCAATGACAATTGAAAAGATACTTTTCGATAAAATTGATTATGAAAAAATCAACTCGTTTGTCATCGACCCTCACAGACAAGAGGAGCTCAGAGACAGCAAAGATCGCCTGTGGGTAAATGATACAAAGGCGACAAACTTAGATGCGACTATCGTAGCGCTTAAACGCTATCAAGATTCAAGTGTGCATCTTATTTTAGGCGGGGATGACAAAGGAGTCGATTTAGGCGAACTATTTGTATACCTGCAAAAATGTGATGTTAAAATCTACAACATCGGCTCAAACAAAGAAAAACTCTCAAATCTGGCACGCGAGTACAACATTGAGTTTGAACTTTGCAAAAACCTTGCAGACGCAATAGTAAGAATAGATAAAAATCTAAAAAATGACGAGGTTGCCCTCCTTTCTCCCGCAGCGGCCAGTCTTGATGAATTTAAATCATATGCCGACAGAGGCGATCAGTTTAAAAATGCCGTAAAAGGGCTGTAATGACGAAAATAGCCATTTTAGCGTCTTACAACGGAAGCGGCTTTGATGCGCTTTACGAAGCATCTCAAAAAAGAGAGCTAAATATTGAAATAGTCTTAGTTATATCAAACAACTCAGGTGCGGTGGCATTACAAAATGCGTCCAAATACGGGATTGATAATTTAGCAATCAACTCAAAAACAGATGAAAATCCCGATGCAAAAATAGAGCAGCTCTTACATGAGTACGGGTGTAAATATGTTTTTTTATCCGGCTATATGAAAAAAGTCGGCGAGAATATAACAAAAAAATTTAAAGTTATAAACTCTCATCCCGCACTTCTTCCAAACTACGGCGGAGCTGGAATGTACGGTCGCTTTGTTCATGAAGCCGTTATGAAAAACCAAGAAAAAGTAAGCGGTGTTACCGTTCACGAAGTTAATGAAAATTACGATGAAGGCAAAATCATTTTGCAAAAAAAACTCATCTTAGACGAAGATGAAAGCGTAGATTCGCTAGAAGCCAAAATCAAAAAACTTGAACAGAGCGCAATCGTAGAAGCATTTAAAAATATCTAAAAAAGAGGCTTATAAGCTAACTTTCAGTCCCCAAAAGATATAATTGCGCTCTTAAAAGATGGCCAATTAGCTCAGTCGGTAGAGCAAGTGACTGAAAATCACTGTGTCCTTGGTTCGATTCCGAGATTGGCCACCACCAACATTTACAAACTCAATAAATACGAAATTTTAGAA
>CAYHRD010000147.1:0-4647 GCA_964358925.1 uncultured Sulfurimonas sp. | reverse complement strand
CGTTCTTGTAAAATGCAAACCGTTTGGCGTAATAATACCTTCAAGTTCATGTAACGGCGTCATTGAAACCGCAGCATGCATATCTCCTGCAGATGAAAGAAGAGTTGAAGTTCTTCTTACAACATTATGTTCATATGCAGATGGTATACCATATGGATATTTATTAAGTTCATCACCTAATGTTGTCCCCCACTCTGTATGGTGAATTATGTTTTCATCATCAGCCAACAACTTTGCAGGTGCTAAAATATTAGCAGCCGCTATCGCGCTCACAGAATAAGCCGCAGTTCTTTTAAAGAATTCTCTTCTGCTTGATTTTTCTGCTTTATTTGTAGTAGTTTCTAAATTATTTTCAGAAATTTTACTCATTAATCATCTACCTCCTTCTCTTTAATCTTGTAGATTTTATGATATGCACAATTACATTTTATGCAAGATATAAAATGCAAGACGAGAAGATTATATATGAAAATAAATTAAATTGTCAAGGAATTTTAGTAAAAATGTAATAATTTTCTCACATTTTTATAATTATTCACACTTCTCTTATTTTTTGGTAATAAATTTCTCACAAAGTCTAATAAAAAAATATGCTAGAATTTCATATTTAAACAAAACAAGGTCTTTTTTTATGCCAAACAAAAAAGTCGGACAAATTTTAAAACTTTTTATCTCCACTGCCCAAAGTTCGCAAAGGGTCGAGAAATCCGCTATCGTGCTTGATGAGTTGGGTGTGATTGGCGATAAGTTTTATAATAAAGATAACGCTCGCTCCATATTATTGACATCAACCGACAGTTATGATTTAATCAAAAACTATGATATAGATATGCCGCACGGATATTTAGGCGAAAATCTTTTAATGGATTACAACCCTTACGCTTTAGCTATAGGAACGCGGCTTAAAATCGGAGATACTATACTGGAGATAAGCCAAAACTGCACGATTTGCAATCATCTATCCGTAATAGATAAACGGATACCGAAACTTTTAAAAGATGATAGAGGAATTTTTGCAAAAGCTATACAAGGCGGAGAGATAAGCGTTGGTGATGATATCTATCTGCTTTAAGTGTAGATAAAGACCACTTCAAACTCCAAATAGTTCAAAGGGTACTCATTTAGCAACTTTTTGCTCTCTTTGTAACTTAATATTTTTCTTGCTCCGCTGACGCCGCTTCTCTTTATATACCTAAACATCTCTCTTGTAGATTCAAACTCAAGTCTATAGTTTACTACTTCAAACTCCGCGTTGAAATATTTTTTTTGAAGTTCATTTACCTCATCGGCGCTTTTTAAAATCGAGTCTATCGACGCCGTTTTATTTATGGTTTTAAAAGTATTTGCCGTAAAAATTGCCAAAGCAAGAGGAGCGTTAAACTGCTTGATTTTGCTAAATACTCTACCTAAATCATCTGCCCACTGCAGAGCAGATGCGGAAAAAACAAAGTCGTATCTATCTCTTAGCAGATTTTCAAACAATTCATCATCGTTAAAATCCCCGTATACAAGCTCAATCTTTGATGATTTTGGATGCAACTCTAACATACCCTTGGCAAAATCAACACCGCTAAAGTGTTCAAATTCCCAATTAATTGCCCTGCAAACGCTTCCGCTCCCGCATCCCAAATCCAAAATTCGTTTCGGTTTTTCATTAACATAGCTAAGAAGCTTTTCTACCACCCTGTTTTGTATAATATTGTAACTATTATAGTGCGGTGCATATTTTGAAAATTCAGAGCTTATTTTCATTTTCTATTTATGATTAGAGATATTATAAAAATTCCAAGTACGCACAAAACTATAGTAGCACCCGAGGGAAGTGAGAAATAAAACGAGAGTGTCATACCGGATACAACGCTAAAGAGTCCAAAGAACAGAGAAATAATTACAGTTTTTAAAAAACCGACTCTAAACTGCAATGCAGAGACACTTGGAATTATCATAAGCGCACCTATGAGCAAACTTCCCACTACTCTGATGGAGAGTGCAATGATAACGGCTACCACGCTAACAAGCAGAAAATTTAAAAAATTTACTTTAATTCCGCTTGTTTGTGCCACCTCTTCATCATAAGCGATAAAATATAACTCTTTTGAGAAAAATAGCAGCATACCCAAAGCCAAAGTTCCAAAAATAGCAATAGTTACGACATCCTCGCTGCTTACCGATAAAATAGAACCGAAAAGATAGGAAAAAAGAGAGTTGTTAAAAGCACCGCCCAAAGAGACGATAATCACGGCAGCCGCCAATGAACCCGAGAGCAAAATAGCAAGCACGGCATCGCTGTAGAGTGAAAATGCACTTCTTAGATACTCTATAAGCCAAGCAGATATAATG
Source organism: uncultured Sulfurimonas sp. (assembly GCA_964358925.1). Taxonomy (GTDB): domain Bacteria; phylum Campylobacterota; class Campylobacteria; order Campylobacterales; family Sulfurimonadaceae; genus Sulfurimonas. The sequence goes on along the minus strand of CAYHRD010000147.1, from coordinate 2,307 downwards.
GCGAACAGAACTGCCATCCATAAAGGATTAAAGCCGCCGACAAGACCGACGGCAACACCTACAAGTGCGGAATGGGCAAGTGTTTCGCTAATCATCGAGTAGCGTTTTAAAACTACAAAAGTTCCGCTCACAGAGGCAAGAACGGCAATAATAATACCTGCTATGAAAGCTCTTTGCATAAAATCGTATTCAAACATCTCTAACATATTAATGCTCGTGCTTATGATTGTGAAGCAGATGGGCATCTATGCCGTAAAGTTCACTCATCTCTTGGCAACTTAAAAGTTGTTTGGGGTTATTACATATAATCGCTTTTTCATTTATGGTAAAAAGTCTTGCTATATCATCTGCAATTACGCCTATATCGTGCGTAATAAAAACAATAGTTATCTTATCTTCTTTATTTAATTTTCTAAGAAGCGCATAGAAATTTTTTTGCGAAGCTGCGTCTACTCCGGTATTTGGCTCATCCAGTATCAATATTTCAGGTTTTGAAGCAAGGGCGCGGGCAATCATAGCTCTTTGTCTTTGTCCGCCCGAGAGAGTTCCTATCATCTTATCTTTCAAATCAAGTATACCCATCTTTGCCATTGCGTCATAAACAAGTTTTTTATCCGTTTCGCTAAAAGAGCTAAAAAATCCTCTTTGTGAAGTTCTGCCCATTTTTACTATATCTAAAACCGTTGCCGGAAAAGAGCTGTCAACATGTGAAGCGCGTTGCCCAACATAGCCGATTTTATGCCACTCTTTAAAATTTGAGAGCTTTTTTCCGTATATTTTCACTTCTCCGCTTGTCGGTTTTTCAAGTCCTAAGAGCATACGGATAAGCGTAGTTTTACCGCCTCCGTTTGGACCGATTATAGCAATATACTCCGAAGAGAAAATCTCCAAAGAGATATTTGATAAAATTCTCTGACCTTTAACGATAAAAGTTAAGTTTTTGATATCGAATATCGGAAGATTAAATTTCATTTACACTCAAGTGCTTGGGATATCTTTTGCAAATTTTTTCTCATAATATCTTCGTAACTTAGTCCCAATTTTGCTTCATCTGCCGTGATGTTGCCGAGAGGCTGAAGAATATCGACTTTTACATTTGCCTCTTTTGCTATACTCTTTATAGCCTTATCGCTTGCAAAACTCTCAAAAAAAACAGTGCCGACTTTATGCTCTTTTACATGTGTTATAAGTTTTATCATATTTTTTGGACTAGGCTCCGATTCAGGCGATAATCCGCTAAGAGCTTCGACATGAAAACCGTATCTATTGGCAAGATATGAAAAAGCGTCGTGATTTACGATAATCGTATCGAGCTTACAAGCAGAGAGCTTCTTTTTATAATCTGCATCAAGATTTTTTAACATATTTATATAATTATCTCTATTTTTTATATATAGACTTTTATTTTGCGGAAATAGTTGAGCAAGTTCATCGGTGATACGCTCTGTGGCTTTTATCATATTTTGCAAATCCTGCCAATAGTGTGGATCAACGCTATTATGTTTATGATGAGCATCTCCACGGTGTTCGTGTTCACCGTTTGGCTTTTTTAACTCCACATATCTGCTTATGTCGATGGCTCTACTTTTAAATTTGAATCCGCCTATCCACGGTTCTAGTCCTGCCCCGCTATATAGAACCAAATCGCTTTTTGATATTTTTATCATCTCTTTAGGCGACGGCTCATAACTATGAACATCTACCCCAAAAGGAAGAATCATAAAAACTTCCGCGCTCTCGCCTGCAATATTTTTTGAGATATCATATAAAGAGAATGTACTGGCTGCAATAGTTGGCTTTTGAGTCGGCTCTTTTGCGCTTAAGATAGGAGTAAATATTGTTAAAGATGCAAAAACCGCAACCGTTACCTTTAAAATTCTATTCTTAAAATTCATTACTGCTTCCGATATTTTTCTGAAATTATAGCTTATTTTGCAACAATAAGTTTTTTTGGGTATAATTCGCCACTTTTTAAAATAGGGCAACTCCCTCAAGGATATATAAATGACAACTAGTTTTCTACTTATTGTTCAAATAATTTTAGTAGTAATGTTGGTAATTGCGGTACTACTGCAAAAAAGCTCAAGTATCGGTCTTGGTGCATACAGCGGTTCAAACGAATCTGTTTTTGGGGCAAAAGGTCCTGGCAGCTTTTTAGCAAAAACAACTTTTATTATAGGTTTTTTATTTGTAGTAAATACAATCACATTAGGTTATATGTACACATCAACTTCAACAAAATCGGTTGTCGACAATATGGTTGAGACAACGAATGTAGTAGCTCCGTCTGCATCTACTGCTACACCT
>CAYHRD010000146.1:0-4661 GCA_964358925.1 uncultured Sulfurimonas sp. | reverse complement strand
TTTAACCGGAGATATAAAATATCACGATGCTATGGAGGCAAAAAGTATAAATTTGTCGTTAATTGATATAGGACATTTTGAGAGTGAACACTTTTTTGCAGAGATTTTGCTTAAACATTTGAAAAATTTAGGTTTAGAAGCTATAATTTCGTCATCAAAAAACCCTTTTACTTATATTTAATAAATCGGTACAACTATTTAATCCAAAAGGAGATTAATGAACTTACATCTAAAACAGCTAATTGACCTATCGCATGTAGATAAAGAGATAGATGCTTTTGAACCGCAAATAGAGGAAGCCAACTACAAACTTGAAGCGGCACAAGCAAAAAAACAGAGCATCGATTCCGATATTGAAAACTTAACCAAAGAGATTAGGGATGAAGAGATTAAAAAGAAGAAAAACGAGCTTCATCTTGCTGAACTTTCTCAAAAATTAGAAGATAATTCTAAAAAAAGCGGCGAAATCAAAACAGAACGCGAAATGAAATCACTTCAACTTGAAGAAGAGATTGCAAAAGAGCAAGTAAATTTTGCGAATGAAGAGATTGAAAGACTTGAGAGAATCGTTGAGTTAAAAACTCAGCAAGTTGAAGCTGCAAAAAAATCTCTAGAAGAGATAGATGCAAATTTAGTATCCATAAAAGCTGAAGTAGATCAAAAACTTGAAGTTATAAACAACTCTTGTCAAGAAGTTTTTTTGAAAAAAGAGAAGTTAATTTCTGAAATGAATCAAAAAGGTCTTGCGTTTTATCAAAAAATTCGCAGATGGGCTAAAAATACAACTGTAGTTCGTGTTGAGGAACAGGCTTGCATGGGCTGTCATATGGTTATTAATGATAAAATTTATGCAGATGTTATAAAAGCTGAAGAGATTACAACTTGTCCACACTGCGGGCGTATTCTCTACATGGAAACTGACAAAGAATAGGCTTGAAGCCTTTTACCCTTCTATATTTTATCTTAAGCGTAGTGCTCTATCTTGTAGCACTGCCGCTTTTGGTTTATCTCTCGTTTAAACAAAAATATAAAGAGTCGATTCCGGCTCGTTTTTTTCTTTTTAACAATCCAAGATTTAAAAGCGGTAATGGAGTTTGGTTTCATGTATGCTCACTCGGAGAAGCAAGAGCTCTAAAGCCGATTCTAGAACTTCTAAATGACTATGAGATAAAAATCACGACTATAACACATACGGGTCAAGCAGAAGCAAAAAGATACGATGCGGAAGTTAGGTATTTGCCGTATGAGATGTTTTTACCGTTTTGGGTTAAAAAACAGGATGTTTTAGTAGTTTTAGAAGCAGAATTTTGGTATATGCTCTTTAGTGTTATGAGAGCAAAAGGAACCAGAATAATACTTTTAAATGCCCGCATCTCCGAGAAAAGTGTTAAAAAATATCTTCAATTTGCTTGGTTTTACGAGAAACTGCTCTCAAATGTGGAAGTGATTTATGCTCAGAGTGAAGCTGATAAAAACCGTTTTATTGCATTAGGTGCTAAAAATATCGAAGTTATCGGAAACATTAAGTTAGCCGGTAAAATTAGCAAAACAAAAGATTATAAAAAGCCAAATGTAGAGCTGATAGTTGCAGGCAGTACTCATGAGGGTGAAGAAGAGAGCGTTTTAAAATCATTTGTAGAATATAGAAAACAGAGTGACGCAAAGCTGGCAATTGTTCCAAGGCATCCTGAAAGATTTGAAGCTGTATATGAACTTATGAAAAAGTATGCTACTAAGAACGCTTTGACTCTAAGCCGATTTTCGCAAGATAAAGAGTTTAAAGCGGATATGGTTTTAGTCGATGTTATGGGAGAGCTAAATAATATTTATGCGATAAGCGATATAGTAATTTTAGGCGGTGCTTTCAGAGAGGATGTGGGCGGACACAATCCTCTTGAACCGGCGCATTTTGGATGTAAAATAATTACGGGAAAACACTTTTTTCATCAAAAGGAACTTTTTAGATATGTTCACCATGTTCAGTTCGTAGAGCCTGATGAAATTCATAAAGCGCTTATGGCATCAAAAGAGTTACCGCCGAGTATGGTTGAAGAAAAAATCAACCTAGAACCTGTGATAAGCAGAATATTGAAAAATCCAAATCTACCCCTTTAGGGGTTAGCTTTAGTGCCTCAGCGGCTAGCGAAGCCAAAGGGACGAGTTCCTTTGGCGGACAAATAAATGGAGGGTTTCCTTCATTTTTGTAAAAAAATTAAGGGAATAAATATTATGGCATTAGAAAAAGCATATAAACTTTTAGCGGCACAAGAAGGAATTTCAAATTCGGAAGCAAAATCAATGATAGACCGCGGTTTGGTATATGCCGCAAATAAAAAAGTGATGATTGCCCGCGGAGATATTGATACAAAAACTCTATTTAAAGTTGAAAAAATAGAAAAGATAAAACCTATTTTTGAAAATGATGATTTGGTTGTTGTAGATAAACCTGCCCATGTAAATTCAGATGAAATTGAGAGACAGTTTAAGCCTGCCGTACTTCTGCATAGACTAGACAAAGAAACAAGCGGAGTTTTGATGCTTGTAAAAAATGAAGAGTTTAGAGAAAAAGCGATACAAGAGTTTAAAAAAGATAGAGTTTACAAAGAGTATATCGCATGGATTGAGGGGATTTTAAGTGAGCCGGTAGATGTTGATAAACCAATTTTAACTACTAAGAAAAACAATCGTGCATCTTCAAATGTATCGGCAAAAGGAAAGCCTGCAAGAACAGAGGTTTTTCCGGATATTGTAAGCGGAAATAAAACAAAAGTTAAATGTATTATCCATCACGGAAGAACACATCAAATCAGAACTCATATGAGATATATTGAACATCCGATTGTCGGTGATGAGCAGTACGGCGGGAGACGGGCAAAGCGCGTAATGCTTCATGCTTACAAAGTAAGACTTCTTGGTATGGAGTTTGTAGCACCTGAGCCAAAGACATTTATTCACTTTGAATAACCTAAATAAGTTATGGTATGTTTATATGTTGAAATGTAGTGATGACACCCTGTATACCGGTATTACTACAGATTTAGATAGAAGAGTCGATGAACACAACAACTCGCCAAAAGCAGCAAAATATACGCGTGCTAGAAGACCGGTCGAATTAATATATTTTGAGTCTTGCGAAAATAAAAGCAGCGCATATAAACGAGAGTATGAGATAAAGCAACTCTCAAGAGTTCAAAAACTCTTCCTTGTAAAATAATGCGTCTTTTTGTTGACGGCGATGCTTTCCCAAATTTGCTCAAACCGATTTTGTTTCGTTCCATTGAGAGACTAAACATAGAGACTTTGGTTGTCTCAAATAAACCTATAACTATCGGAAAATCCAAACTTATAAGCTATATAATTGTAGAGCAGGGTGCAGATGAAGCAGATAATTATATAGCAGAAGTTGTAAGCGAGGGCGATTTAGTAATTACTGCAGATATTCCACTCGCAGATAGAGTTATAAGTAAAGCGGCACATGCGATTGACCATCGAGGCGAACTCTATAGCATGGATAATATCAAACAATATTTGGCTATAAGAAATTTAATGGAAAAAGTTCGTGAGAGCGGAGAAATGACAAAGGGACCAAAACCATTTGACCAAAAAGATGCACATCAATTTGCAAATCAGCTTCATAAATTTTTGACTAAGTATTACAAAATTTAAAGCAAACTTAAAGTAACTTTCAGCTACAATTCGCCACTTTTTACATCCGAGATAATTTAAAAGAGGAGGGTTTATGTTTGACATATTAACAGATTCATTTACAAATGCTATTAGAAAAATTCGCTTTCATGATGATGAAAAAGCCCTGACTAAAGCTCTTGATGAGTTAAAAAAATCTCTTTTAAAAGCAGATGTAAACCATAAAGTAGTTAAAGATTTAATTTTTAAAGTTCAAATAGAGACTAGAAAAAATGGAATCGGCAAAGATCAATTTTTAGCCGCACTAAGAGATGCTCTGCATGAATTGCTAGAAATCGGAGGAAATAGAGGTTTTATATTTGCATCGAAACCTCCTACCGTTATTTTAATGACAGGACTTCAAGGTTCGGGTAAAACAACTACAACCGGTAAACTAGCGCTATATTTAAAAAATAAACAGAAAAAAGTTATGGTTGTTGCAGCCGACTTGCAGCGTCTGGCAGCAGTTGAGCAACTTCGCCAAATTACGGCAAAAATAGAAGTTGAGTTATATGAAGATGAAAATACTAAAAATCCGGTAGAAGTTGTAACTGCGGCGCTGAAAAAGGCAAACAGCGGTATATATGATGTCGTTCTTATAGATACGGCAGGTCGTTTAGCAATAGATAACGAACTTATGGATGAGCTTGAAGCTGTTAAAAAAGCGGCAAATCCAAGTGAAATCTTTTATGTTGCAGACTCTTTAACCGGTCAAGACGCGATTAAAACTGCTACAACTTTTAAAGAAAAAATCGGAATAGACGGTGTAATTTTAAGTAAATACGACGGCGATTCAAAAGGCGGCGTTGCGCTTGGGTTGTCGTCACAAGTGCAGGTTCCTCTTCGTTTTATCGGTAGCGGTGAGAAGATGGAAGATTTGGAAGTTTTCTTGCCGGATCGCGTTGTAAATCGTCTTATGGGATTTGGAGACATAGAGGGTTTAGCCGAAAAAACGGCATCTGCAATTGATGAAAAAC
>CAYHRD010000145.1:0-4727 GCA_964358925.1 uncultured Sulfurimonas sp. | reverse complement strand
GTGAGCGAATAGCTTTTCAAGGTGATAGTCTTTCAACCGGTGCTGCCATAGAGTTAGTATCTGGTCCCGGAGGTAATGTGACAGTCACAAGGAATGACACTGTCCCACCTGATATACAGGGTCTTCCTTATCATTGGGTCATCACACCAGTTACTGGTTCACAGGTAAAACTGCGTTTCTACTATAATGATGCGGATTTAGACAGAGATGAAAATAAAGCTGGTCAACGTGGTTCGGAAAAAATAATGGAAGATAGGTTTTGTGATTTTGGCAGGTTTAATTTAACCAAATCAAATTCTAATGAATCTGTGTTTATAAAAGAAAATATTTTTTCTGTAACTTTGCCAGAAAATTCTGATCCAGATGAATTTATTCGAAAACATCCAAAAGGGTATGAAATGCCGATAGGCGAGAGAGGTCAAGGTCTCTCCGGCGGACAGAGACAAAGCATAGGAATTGCCAGAGCTTTTTTGCTTGAAGTGCCTATTATGCTTATGGATGAGCCAAGCAACGCAATGGATCAGTTAACTGAAACAAATCTCTTAAATAACATAGAAAAGCATCTAAAAAATATCACTACTATTTTAGTAACGCAAAAAATGGGACTTCTTAAAATTATAGATAGAGTTATAGTTATAAATGAAGGCAAAATCATTATTGATGCACCAAAAGAAGAAGCACTTCTAAAACTCCAAGGCAAAGGAGCAAAAAATGAAAATGAATAAAAAAGCTCCTATGGAGTACACACAAAAAGATTATGAGTTTATGAACAGCCTTAGTGCGGCTGTTTTAGAGATGAGTCCGACAAAAACAAGCAGAGTTATAAAAATCTGGCTTGTCGCTATCGCTGTATTTATCGGATGGGCATCATTTGCAGAAGTTGATGAGATAACAAGAGGAGACGGAAAAGCTATCCCTTACGGTCAAAACCAAATCATTCAAAATCTTGAAGGCGGTATCATAGACTCAATCCTTGTAAATGAGGGACAAAAGGTAAAAACCGATGAAGTGATTTTAAAAATAAACAATGCAAAATCTCTATCTACCTCAAAAACAAATGAGATAAAATTTCAAGAGCTTGAAGCAAAAAGACAAAGACTCTATGCAGAAGCAAATGAACTTGAGTTTAATCCGCAACCGACTGAGGATGAGGAGCTAAATGCACAAATAGAGCTTAATATAAAACTCTATAACTCAAGAATGATGGAGTTTAAGGCAAAAGACAACTCGTTTGTAGAGCAGATTGAGCAAAAAAAACAGCAGTATGTTGAAGCAAAAGCAAATGTTGTAGCACTCAAAAAATCTCTTGAGTATGTAAGCGAAGAGATAGCAATGACTACGCCAATGGTAAAAGAGGGTATAAAATCCAAAGTTGATTTTTTAAAGCTTCAAAGAGAAGCAAATGAAATAAAAAACAAAATAGAAGCTACCGAACTATCTCTGCCGAGACTGGATTCTGCTATAAGCGAATACAAAAACAAAAGAGTGGAATCTAAAAAACTCTTTTTAAATACTTCACGAAAAGACCTAAATGAAGTAACGGCAGAAATCTACCGCATTAAAACGCAGCAAGTAGAGTTTAGCGACCAGATAGAACGAACGATGGTAAAATCTCCAGTAGATGGAATAGTGCAAAAACTTTATACTCATACAGTCGGCGGAGTCGTAAAACCGGGCGAAGATCTCATAGAAATAGTTCCGACAAGCAAAAAGCTTATACTAGAGATAAAAATCAAACCAAGCGATATTGCATTTATTCATCCGGGAGCTAAGGCAAACATAAAAATATCCGCATATGATTATGCCATACACGGAGGATTGGAAGGAAAGGTTATTTTTATTTCACCCGATACCATAACGGATAAAAAGGAGAATACTTTTTATATCATCCATGTTGAGACAGAAAAAAGCTACCTAGGATCTGAGGAATATCCTCTTCAAATTATCCCCGGTATGGTAGCAAATGTAGATATAGTAACAGGTAAAAAAACTGTTATGCAGTATATTCTAAAACCTATACTCAAATCAAAACAGTATGTTTTCTCGGAGAGGTAATATGAGTATCATTATCTATAGTACAGATATAACTATGATTGATGAATGGAGAAAAAAAGAGCCGCTCACGGGTGCACTCTTCTGCAGTGATGCAGACTCTCTTTTTGTACTTTTGAAAAAAGAGCCGTATTCTATCGTTATAGCCGACTATGATAGTGTTGCATCGGAGCTAAATGGACTTTTTGCATCAGGCATGACAATAGAAAATCTTATAGTTTTAGAAAAAGCCCCTGAGACTATAACCGGAAAATCACTTATATTTCACGGTATAAAAGCGTACGGAAACTCTAGGATGCTATCACATCATATAAGCCAGATGTTAAAAACGGTAAATGATGGAAATATTTGGAGCTATCCGGAACTAACGGCACTTCTGGCAAAAATAAAAAATAAAAAAAACCTCTCCATAGAAGCAGAACAACTGCTAAAGAACAGGCTCTCTCAAAAAGAGCAAGAGGTAGTCCACCTCATTCTCCAAGGGCTTACAAACGATGCAATAGCTCAGACGCTAAACATCACGCCAAGAACCGTAAAAGCACATATAACTTCTATCTTTTCAAAACTTCATGTAAACGATAGACTTTCTTTGGTCTTGTTAGTTAAATAAACTCTATCTTATTAAATAAAGATTGCCACGCTTCTTGCGAGAAGCTCGCAATGACGGAACATTGCGATGAGTATGCAAGAAAGTACTCTTTCTTTAGAGTACTTACTTAATAACCTCTATATCATCTTGAATCTGAAGCTTAACGGTCGGATCTTGTGTTGATGTGTATTCGTCAAAGCCGACTTGAGTTTGAGTCGCTGATTTGCTCCAACTATCTGCCGTTTGCAGAGAAACACTATCGGTAGTGTCTCCCGTAATATATAAGATGTTATCTTGATCAGTCATATCTAACACATCAGTTAGAGTTAGACTTATGTTTTGTGTACCGTTGCCTAAATTTATCTCTTCAATATTTCTTATCATAGCATCATTTAATGTGCTAAAATCTATTGAAGTTTCAACTAACAGTTTATCATAACCAGTTCCGCCGTCAACTAATATATCTATAGCATCTAAAACTAAAACATCATTACCTGCTCCGCCATTTAGTGTATCTGAGCCAGCACCTCCGCTGATATAATCGTTGCCGTCTCCGCCACTTAAAACTGAACCGGTAGTTCCGCCGATGATTGAGTATGAAGTGCTATCTCCATCTGTAATTCCAACCGTCATTGTAGGTGTAAATGTTGCTTCAAGCTGTGTAGAAGTTATCAAATAAATTTTATCGACAAAAGTACTGCTTGTAGTCGAGTTCAAAAGAGTAGAATAAGCACTCAAATCATACTCGCCATTGATAGCTGCAATCTCATTATAACTTCCATCACTAAGAACAACACTGATAACAGATCCACTTGGGTTTGGAAAATCACTTAATTTTAAAGAACTAAATGTCTCCGGATTTCCTATAATGTCCTGAATTTTTGCGTATATATCTATTGGATATGTATAGCTTGTTGAACCATCTGCATTTGGATTTATTGAAACATACTCAATTTGGAAACCGTTACTAGTCTGATTTGATGAATATATTTCTGTACTATCTTGAGCAATCGATAAATTTTTCATATCAGTATTGATTGAGAAAGAAACATTTGCACTGGTATTTCCACCTTGATTAAATAAATCACCGTCAAGAGATGTAATAATTGTTGCATTTGTAATGGAGCTTAAAACAGTACTGCCAGGAATAGCTATATTCCAACTTCCTCCACTTCCTACTGTTGCCCCAATAGTATGTGTTCCTGTGGAATCACTATAGAGTAGTTCAGCTTTCATATGGGCACTATCAAAAGTTCCGCCTGTTGATGTAACTGTTCCAGATATAGAATTTGTAATATTGCCAACATCAAGCTCTGTTGTAATTTTAATAGTGTCATCTCCGGCATTTTTAAGCTTTAACGACATTGATTGCATTCCGGCAGGAAATGTAAAATCAATTGATTCACTACCTGCGATACGAGTCCCACCGCTGCTTTGTGATGTACCTACGCCTAATAAAGAACCATTGCTATAACTAAATGTAGTAGAAGTTGAGATAGTAATTCCATTGCTAAAAGCATAACTAGAGAGACCGTCAAGTGAAGTAATAGTATTAAAATCAAGTAGTAATGGTTGATTGTCACCAATTTGAATATTAATGTCACCACCTCCTATAATAGCATCTGCTAGAGGATTAACAGTAATGCTAACCGTTCCTACAGTTCCCTCGGCATTGGTATAAGTAAAGCTGTCCGCTCCGCTGTAGTTAGCCTCAGGTGTATAAGTAAGAGTACCGTTAGCGTTGATAGCAACTGTTCCGTGAGCACCTTGAGTAACTGATGCTACAGGAGATTTAGCACTGTCTATATCCGTGTCGTTTGCAAGTACATCTATAATTACTGCTGCATCTTCATTTACTGAGGCTGTGTCGTTTACTATAACTGTAGGGTCATTTAGCGGATTAACGGTAATGTTTACCGTTCCTACAGTTCCCTCTGCATTAGTATAAGTAAAGCTATCAGCTCCGTTGTAATTAGCCTCAGGTGTATAAGTAAGAGTACCGTCACCGTTAATTGCAACTGTTCCGTGAGTACCTTGAGTAACTGATGCTACAGGAGATTTAGCACTGTCTATATCCGTGTCGTTT
>CAYHRD010000144.1:0-4793 GCA_964358925.1 uncultured Sulfurimonas sp. | reverse complement strand
TAAATGCAGCAGGTGCAACAACAAGTTGGGATGAATATAGATTTATCGCTAACTACAACTTTTAAAGGAAAAACAGATGAACAAAGAGACTGTTGAAAAAATAAAGTCAAATCCAGACTATCAAAAGCTAATCTCTACTAGAAACAGATTTGCCGTAAAGCTTTCTATTATGATGCTTGCGGTCTATTTTCTATTTATATTATTGATTGCGTTTAACCCGTCTTTCTTAGGAACGCCTCTCTCTAGCGGTTCTGTTACGACTATCGGTATTCCGGTGGGAATGGGCATCATCATTTTTGCAATCGTGCTTACGGGTATCTATACAAAAAGAGCAAATACTGAATTTGATGATCTATCAAATAGCGTCAAAAACTCAATTAAGGAACATTAATGCATAGAATACTCACCTTTTTAATCCTTGCAACCGGAGCAATTTTTGCAGCCGATGCACTCTCGGGTCAAGTTGAAAAACAGCCGCTTAATATGTCTGCGATTGTAATGTTTTTAATCTTTGTCGGAGCAACTCTAGGTATAACTTACTGGGCTGCAAAAAAGACTAAAAGTGCAAAAGATTTCTACACGGCAGGCGGAGGAATTACCGGTTTTCAAAACGGTATGGCAATTGCGGGCGATTATATGTCGGCTGCTTCGTTTTTAGGAATCTCCGGTCTTGTTTATATGAAAGGTTACGACGGTCTGATTTACTCTATCGGATTTTTAGTAGGCTGGCCGATAATTCTTTTCTTAATTGCAGAACCTCTTAGAAACTTAGGTAAATATACTTTTGCCGATGTTGCTTCGTACAGACTTAAGCAAACGCCTATCCGTACACTAGCTGCTTCAGGTTCTATCGCTACGGTTATTTTATATCTAATCGCACAAATGGTCGGTTCGGGAAAACTTATCCAACTTCTCTTTGGACTTTCATATGAGATGGCGGTTGTATTAGTCGGTGTTTTAATGATACTTTATGTTGTATTTGGCGGTATGTTGGCAACTACTTGGGTTCAAATCATTAAAGCATTTTTACTACTCTCCGGTGCTTCATTTATGGCAATCGCTGTTATGGCTCACTATGATTTTAGTTTCGGTTCACTTTTTGCACATGCAACAGAACTTAAAGGTATGGCTATTATGAGCCCGGGCGGACTCGTAAGTGACCCTGTATCGGCGATTTCTCTTGCTATTGCACTAATGTTCGGTACAGCCGGTCTTCCACATATCTTGATGAGATTTTTTACGGTAAGTGATGCAAAAGAAGCTCGTAAATCAGTTTTTTATGCAACTGGATTTATCGGATATTTCTATATCCTTACATTTATCATCGGTTTTGGTGCTATCGTTATGGTATTTCAAAAACCTGAGTATTTGGATGCTATCAAACATGCGGCAAGCGGCGGTTATCCGATTTTAGGCGGAAGCAATATGGCTGCGATTCACTTAAGTCATGCGGTAGGCGGCGACTTCTTCTTAGGATTTATCTCGGCAGTTGCATTTGCTACTATCTTAGCGGTTGTTTCAGGTCTTACACTTGCAGGTGCTTCGGCAATCTCTCACGACCTTTATGCTTCGGTATTTAGAAAAGGCAGAGTAGACTCTATGACGGAGATGAGAGTTTCAAAAATAGCTACGGTTGGTCTTGGTATCATTGCTATCATTGTCGGTATTGCGTTTGAAAACCAAAACATTGCGTTTGTTGTCGGTCTTGCTTTTGCTATTGCGGCATCTGCGAACTTCCCTATACTTGTTCTTTCAATGTATTGGAGAAAGCTCACGACTCGCGGTGCGGTTATCGGTGGTGCATTAGGTCTTGGAAGTGCTGTACTTCTCGTGATTTTAAGCCCTGTTGTATGGGTAAGTATACTTGGAAACAAAACGGCTATTTTCCCTTATGAGTATCCGGCACTTTTCTCTGTAACGCTTGCATTTGTTGCTACATGGTTCTTCTCTATCACAGATAAATCTGAGAGTGCAAAAGAGGAACAAGAGTTGTTTGATGCTCAGTTTATCAGAGCGCAAACAGGTATCGGTGCAGAGGGTGCATCTAGCCATTAATTAAGTACGCTCAATGAGCAAAGCCCATTGAGCTACGCTAGCCGCTAAGGCGCTAAAGCTTGCCACATTTGTGGCAGATATCTTTTAGCGGCATTAAAAAAAGTGTAAAGGAATTTTTTTGTGAGCATACAAGATCAAAGAAAACTTATTGAGTCTATTCATCCGTTTGAGCTTCTAAGTTCGACAACCATGAATAATCTAATGAGCAAGATTGACATTGCTTACTATCCAAACGGCACTCTTCTTATCTCACCTACAATCTTCTCAATCGCTTTTTACATTATCATCAAAGGTTCGGTTACGGAGTATATAGATGACGAAATTCATAATGTCTACAGTGCAGGCGATAGTTTTGACGCAGATGCAATCATTTATGGAAAAACAAAAGCCAAATTCATTGTAGATGAAGATCTTATCTGTTATGAGATAAAAAAAGATGATTTTTTAGATTTGATGCAAGACAAAAAAGTACAGGGCTACTTTTTACAAGATTTTATAACCCGCCATCAGCAGCTAAAAGAGTATGACCAACAGAGTGATTTATCACCGTTTCTTATCTCGAAAGTCTCAGATATATTTCTGCATACGGCTTGCGTGGTAAATGCCGATGATAGTATATATGAAGCCCTAAAACAACAACAAAAGTTAAGAGCAAAAGTAATCATAGTAAAAGAGACTGATGGGTACTCGATTGTAACGGATACAGACCTAAGAGAGAGAGTTCTTCTCTCAGATAACGACACAAGCAAAAAAATCTCGACAATTGCATCAAAAAATCTTATAACCATAGATATAAACGACTTTTTATTTAACGCACTTTTGCTTATGACGCACAATGCAGTAAAGAGAGTCGTTGTACTAGATAATGAAAAAATCGTAGGCGTGTTAGAACAGTTGGATTTGCTTAGTTACTTTGCCAGCCATTCGCATCTTGTTGCCGTTCAGATAGATAAAGCCTCAAGTTTTGATGATTTAAAAGCTATTGAAAAAGATTTTAGAAACCTTATCGTCACACTTCGTGCAAAAGGCGTTAAAGTAAGATACATCACGAAGCTTATTGCAACTCTAAACTACAAAGTGTATAAAAAAGTTTTTGAGATGTGCGTTTGCGAAGAGTTGAGAGATAAATGTGCTCTTATAGTTATGGGAAGTGAAGGCAGAGAAGAACAGACGCTAAGAAGCGATCAGGATAATGCTCTTATCATTAAAAACGATGTGGATGAAGAGCTTTTTGTCAAGCCTATGATGCAGTTAAACTCCTATTTGCTTGAGCTTGGATTTCCAAAATGCAACGGCGGCGTAATGGTCAGCAATGAGTTTTGGCGCAGAAATTCAAGTTCATACAAAGAACTCATTGAGAAGTGGACATACGATATGAGTGATGAAAGTGTTCAAAATCTAAGTATCTTTTTAGATGCAAAGTGTGTTGCCGGAGATTGTACGCTTCTTGATGAACTGACGACATATCTTCATAGCAGTTTTCACTCAAGAGACGATGTTTTAGCTCATATCGCAAAAGCGGTACTGAACTTTGAAACACCGCTCTCTCTATTTTCAGGTTTTGTACTTGAAAAAGAGTACAACAACAGACTTGACTTAAAAAAAGGCGGTATTTTCGCTCTCGTTCACGGAGTCAGAACACTCTCCATTCAGTATGAGATAAAAGCGACAAACACCATAGAGAGAATCAAAGAGTTAAACAATCTCGGAGTTATAGATAAAACATTTGCTACCGAACTTATAGAGAGCTTTGACACGCTTAGCTCCATAAGACTAAAAGCGATGTTGGAAGCAAAAACTATAGATGAAGCAAACTATATAAATCCTAGAAATTTAGAGAAAAACCAAAGAGATTTGCTAAAAGACAGTTTTAAAATCATAAATAAATTTAAAAAATTTATGAGTTTTCACTTTCATCTAAATATGGTAGTTTAGAGATGTTTGATTTTATATCGAAGTTTCAGACCGGCTCAAACCGCAAAAAACTCAAAGATAAAAATTTTGAATTTTTGTTTGAAAAAGATTTGAGCGGCGAGTATGTAGTCTTTGATACGGAGACCACGGGACTAAATCCAAAAGAAGATGAAATACTCTCCATCGGAGCCGTAAAAATAAAAGATAACAAAATCTTAACATCTCAAACTTTTGAAGTTTTTTTACAAAATTCAAAAGAGATAAGTTCAAAAAGTATTAAGATTCACGGGATTCGCCCGTTTGATCTCAAAGACGCAAAAACAACAAAGGAGGGCATTGTAGAGTTTTTAAATTTTGTGGGTTCAAGACCACTTATAGGGTATTATTTGGAGTTTGATGTGAGTATGATAAACAAATACACAAAACCGCTCCTTGGGATAACACTCCCTAACAGAATGATTGAAGTTTCAGAAATATACTTTGATAAAACCATTTCACTGATTCCACAAGGAAATATTGATTTACGGTTTGATACAATCTTAAAAAACTGCGGTATTCCCAATATGGGAGTACACAATGCCGTAAATGACGCAATCATGACGGCTATGATATACTTAAAATTAACCAAAGGAAAAGAATAATGAACAGAGAAGTTTTTAAACCAAATAGAGAGTTTAGCAAAAATGCTAGAATAAAAAATATGTGTGAGTATCAAGAATTGCAAGACTTTGCAATGAGAGATTATGAAGGTTTTTGGGGAAGTTACGCAAAAGAGAAATTAGAGTGGATGGAGCCGTTTCATACTGTTTTAGACGAAAGTAACG
>CAYHRD010000143.1:0-4875 GCA_964358925.1 uncultured Sulfurimonas sp. | reverse complement strand
ACTATCTTCATTGGTAGCTGCACTATCGTTTACTACTACGCTAGGGTCATTTAGATCTGTAGTATCAGCAGGGTTTACTAATACGCTATTGCTTGAAGTTTGTCCTGTAGTAGATGTTGCCGTTACGATAAAATCCGGCAAGTCCGCTCCGCTATTTACGATTGCAGCTCCTGCTTCGGTTAAAGTTATAACTCCTGTTGTTTCATTAATTGTATAGTTGGTTGTATCATTGATTGAGAATTTTATATTTTGCCCATCAGGGTCAGTTGCTGTTGCAGTTGCCACAGTTGTTCCTGCAGTTACGCTATCTTCGGTAATAGGTTCTGCTATTGCAACGCTTATGTTAAGTGCTTGGTTTGTATCAGCAGGGTTCACTAATACGCTATTGCTTGAAGTTTGTCCTGTAGTAGATGTTGCCGTTACGATAAAATCCGGCAAGTCCGCTCCGCTATTTACGATTGCAGCTCCTGCTTCGGTTAAAGTTATAACTCCTGTTGTTTCATTAATTGTATAGTTGGTTGTATCATTGATTGAGAATTTTATATTTTGCCCATCAGGGTCAGTTGCTGTTGCCGTTGCTACAGTTGTTCCTGCTGTTACACTATCTTCTGTAATAGGCTCTGCAATTGCAACGCTTATGCTTAGTGCTTGGTTCGTATCTGCAGGATTTACATTTGCCGTTGCGCTTGAGTTAGAAGATGTCGCAGTTACATTGAAATCAGGCAGATCTGCTCCGCTATTTACAATTGCAGCTCCTGCTTCGGTTAGAGTTACTTCGCCGGTTGCGGGATTAATTACATAGTTAGTCGTATCGTCGATACTAAATATAATAGCTCCGCCGTCAAGATCGGCTGCGCTCGCCGTTGCTACAATTGTTCCTGCAACAGTGTTGTTTTCAATAAATGATGTCGTATCTACAAGTATGTCAGTCTGTGTAACCATTAGGTTAAGAGGATCGTTTGCATTTGCAATCAAGTCGCGTCTAATATTATTTTGATAATCATTTGTTGTAATAGAGTCTAAATTATATTGTGTATCACGCAGAGTAGCACTTACATCAGTAATAGCGCCATTTATTGGAGCAAAATTTGCAGAAACATGTTCAGAAACAGTAGCTGTACTCTCTTTAGCTGCAGTTTCTATTTCATCAATATTTATATTTTCTATTTCTGTTTTAGCTTCTTCTCTAACAGCAAGAAGTATAGACTCTTTTGTTGTGAGTGTCTCAGATTCTGCAAATTTTTCTTGTGAAAGTGAAGCATCGAAAAGTTGTTTATTTTTTCCGACTATAGCTATATCGCTACCATCATTTAAGCGTAACAAAGCACTTTGTAAAATATTATTGCTTTTACCGCCTACAACCAACTCGCCTTTATAGATTGCATCACCCTTTGTGAGTTCACGGATAGAACCATCTTTGGCTTGCACATAAAACTTACCTTCTAATCTCTCTACTTTTGCGATTGACTCTAACATGCTGTACCTCAAATATTTTTAGATTATTTGAGATATTTTATAAAAATTTTTAATTAAAACATATTGTACTTAAGTACATTCAAATCAACTCCGTAACATACCCTTGCACCAGATGGATATCTTTTTCTTTTAACTCTTTTAGCATCTCAAGATTGGGCACGCTCGCTGCTATCAAATAGATACCGACGGTATCTGTAATGAGCCGCAGTGCAGAAAGAGATTTATCACTTTGCGTTAAGAAGTAACTGCTCTCGGCTTTGATGTATGCCGGTCGTAAATTTTGTATATATTTATAGTCGTTTCCTTCGCCTATGAACTCAAAAATCCCTATATCTATATTGTAATTTCTAAAAAGCTCCACATACTCCCGTATATGTTTTGAATCTTCTCGTACAAGTTTATCCGGAAGCTCAATAATAAGTTTAAAAGCCGCTTTTGAGGAGTATCTATCCAAAATTTCTTCCAGATTTTTATAGGCATCTTGATGTTCAAGATACTCTTTTGGAAGTCTTAATGCGTATGTATAGCCTTGTTTTAAACTATTTTGCTGAGTAAAAAGCATATTTATAATATTTTGGTATATAGCAAAACTAAATCCTGCTTGAATCGCATGCGACATAAACTGCGCATAGCTAAATACTTTTTCATTTTTACCTTTAAGCTGAATACTAAGAACAGAGTGGAGCGTCTTTTGATCTTTTGTGTCAAGTACTTTCCAAAAAACGAGAGAGAGGGCACTGCTTTTTATAGCTTCCGCTATCGTAGTTCTCCACTCATCTCTACCCATTATCTCCGCAGATGGTTCGGCTGTTTGTCCGTAAATATGTGATGTATCAAATTTTGCATGTGAAAGAGTGTCGTCCGATGCAGCTAAAAATTCAGAAACAGTGCTTAGATGAGAGTACTCATAAACTCCCAAATTAAGAAATGTTTCTTTTGTATCTAGTGTTACATCGGTAAAAAGCTCTAAAGAGTACTTTTGTATCTCTTTTGCCATTGAAATCCCATCATCAAGCGTACATTTTGGCAGTAGTATAGAAAACTCCGTTCCTCCCATCCTTACAACAATAGAATCTGCAAATGTATCTGCATATTTTTTGAAAATCTGTGAAATCTCTAAAAAGAGCTTATTTACACCCTGTCTGCCAATCTTCTCATTTGCTTCTATAACCCCGCTTATGGCAATAAAAATATGAACTCCGCCTCTATGTGAAGCATCGACTTTAAGATACTCAGGCAGTTTGTCTATAAGATATTTGCGGTTTTTGAGATGAGTCTCTTTGTCTATATACTCTTGTTCTTTGTATGCCTTTAGTTCTCTGTTTCCTTTTTCAAACATAGCTTTTACTTTTGTAATCATATTGTTCATACCGACAACTACATCTTTAAATTCACTTGTATAAGGAATTTTTGTTTGTATGATAAACTCATTTCTTATAATGGCTGCTGCTTGTTTTTGTATCTCTTTTAGAGGTCTTAAAATAATATGAACAAGATAGTTGAGCGTCAAAAGTGCTAAAACAAGCACAATACTAAAAAGTGCAACCAAATCTATAAAGATACTATAGAGCTGTTTATACGCGTATGTTGCATTTCCTTCAACATTCAGTATACCAACTTGACTCCATCCTGCCGAGACATTAGCAAGTGCAACAGGCGCTTTGATATCTATGATATTGACAAACCATATAGGAACATCATTCTCTTGCTTTTCTATATTTCTTTCGTATAAAATAGTGTTGTCTACATCAACAAGAGTGATTTTATTGTAATTGCCGCTGTCAAAATTTGCATTTATCATCGTTGACATCATAGGCAAATCGCCTTTTGCGCTACCCAAGGACAAACTAAGGGATGAAGCAGTATTTTTTGCATCATCATAAAGCCTGTCTTTTACACTTTTTTTAGCACTTTGAAAATTTAAAATCAAAACAGTAGTTAAAATAATATATAAAAAGAGTGAAAGCATCAAAGCTATCTGTTTAAAAAGAGTCATATTTTTTTCCTTTGCATATTTAGTTTTAGTTCATCCCATTTTTTATGAGATTTTTCTCCATTATCTCCTATGCGGTTTAGTACATCGCCGTTAAAGTTATAAATAGGAGTCAAATCTGTTCTTTGGGATGCCGGAAATATTTTTCGATTATTGTTGTCTAAAATGAGCGGTTCGCTCTTTGGAGTTTCAAAGTATGTCAAAACCATATGAGGTTCGCTGAATTTTGTAGATCTTACATAAGTGAAGTAGAGCTTTTTATAATCCACGCCGAGATGTTTCAAGATAAAGTACTTGCTTATAACATAGTCTTCGCAATCTCCTCTATCTCTTCCCAAAAACTCCCACGGTGTTGCCCAATAATCTTTTTGCCCGTACACTTTTTCATCGCTTGCGTACCGAACTTCATTGAAAAAATCATTTACGGCTTCTAATTTCTCCAAGTCATTCTTATCTTTTAAAGAGACAAGAAGCTCAGATAGAAGCTCAAATCTTTTTTTTGCATAGATGCCATACTCTTTCTCTATTCTGCCAAGTAGCTCACTATCAAAATAAAAGTCACTACTAAATATAGCGCTTACTAAAAATAAAAGCAAAAATGTTTTTAATTTAGACATTAGAGCATAGCCTCAATCCTTATTCTATCTACACCTTTAATGTGCAATTATGCAAAATTATATCTTGTTTTCTTTACAAAACTTATTTTAACCAAAAAATATAGCGGGTTTATAATCGAAGTCTCTCTGTTTGTAATGGTTTTAAGTTATTTTGTAAAAAGTTTTATAAGAAGTTGTGTTGGGGGAGTGGATATAAAATAGTTTGAGCGGATAAATCCGCTCATAGAAAGATTACAGACCTGTAACGTTTTCTGCTTGAGGACCTTTTTCGCCTTGACCAATTTCAAAAGTAACTTTTTGACCTTCGTCTAGTGACACACGACCGTAACCTGTGCTGTTGATTTGACGAAAGTGTACGAATACATCCTTACCGCCATCTTCTTGTTCGATAAATCCGAAACCTTTTTCGCTATTGAACCATTTAACAGTTCCGTTTACTAATGCTGCCATTGTAATACCTTTATGTTTGAATACACCTCATTACTGCGGTGGTCTAAAATCTAATATGAAGTTTTCTTTTAGGCAGATTATACTGTTAACTAAGTCATCAATGTAAAGCAGACTAAAGATGTAATTCGAATCATCTTTTATTGACAGAATTGTAGCTGAATAAAAAGTAAAAGTATATAGCTGTGACTATTTTTTTACATACACTACCTTTTATACGAGCTGCACCCTCAGTTCTTTTCCTAAAATATGTGCAAAATTTTGCAAAGTGGAGAGTTTTATATCTTGCGCATGGTTTTCTATTCTTGATATGGCTGACTTTTTTGTATGTAGTTTTTGTGC
>CAYHRD010000142.1:0-4884 GCA_964358925.1 uncultured Sulfurimonas sp. | reverse complement strand
AAATACCAGGGTTAAGGGGAATAAATATGGCATTTTTTCATATTTTTTATAAAATTAAATATTTTTAGTTACTATAAAACCTAATTTCATTTAGGGGAATAGTGTGAAACTACCAAATTTATTTACATACAACTACAAAGATGAGTTAAATATGAATATGCAAATATCGCAATTATTATCCATTAGGACTATTGAATTATTTGCAGGAGTTGGCGGTTTTAGACTTGGTTTAGAAAAAGCTAGTTTAAAAAATAAATTTTATAGAGTAGTTTGGAGCAACCAGTGGGAGCCTTCTACAAAAACTCAACATGCTTCTGATATATATTGTGCTAGATTTGGGTATGAAAATCACTCAAATGAAGATATTTCTACAGTTAATGCGGCAGATATTCCTGAGCATGATTTACTTGTAGGTGGTTTTCCATGCCAAGACTATTCTGTTGCGAGTACTCTAAAAAATTCACACGGCATTATTGGTAAAAAAGGTGTTCTTTGGTGGGAAATTTACAGAATTTTAGAGCAAAAAAAAGATAAAGCACCTAAATATTTAATATTAGAAAATGTGGATAGGCTTTTAAAATCCCCTGCTTCTCAAAGAGGTAGAGATTTTGCAATTATATTATCGTCATTAAACTCTCTTGGCTATGGGGTTGAGTGGAGAGTTATAAATGCAGGTGATTATGGGATGCCGCAAAGAAGACGAAGAATTTTCATCATGGCTTATAAAAAAGATACAAAGCCTTATCTGAATTTGAAACAAAAAATGCCTCAAGAAGTCATTAATAAAGAAGGCATTTTTGCTAAAACATTTCCTATTAAGATGGTTAATAAAGAGGATATTATCTCTTTGGAGCTAGCTGATGATTTAGTTGATATTACAAATAATTTCAATAAAAACAGTCCTAAAAAAAATAGTTTTTATGAGACTGGATATATGATTGATGGAGCGTGTTATACATCAGCATATAAAGCTGAACATCAAGGTGATTTTAGCGTTCTTGGTGATTTTTTACAAGATGAAAAAGATGTGCCAAAAGAGTTTTATATAAGCGATGAAGAGCTTGAAAAATGGAAATATCACAAAAATTCAAAATCAATTGAGAGAGTAAATAAAACAACAGGACACAAATATCTTTATAGTGAAGGTAGTATGGGTTTTCCTGATTGCCTCAAAAAACCATCCAGAACAATTATAACTGGCGAGGGAGGGGCAAGTGCTTCACGCTTTAAGCATGTTGTACATGTTAATGGAAGATATAGAAGATTGACTCCTGTTGAACTAGAGAGATTAAATATGTTTCCGGATAATCATACAGCCGGTGTGAGTGATATAAAAAGAGCTTTTTTGATGGGCAATGCATTGGTAGTTGGTGTTGTTGAGAAACTTGGAAAAAAACTGCTAGAAGAGTTAGAATAATGACAGAATTTCCATATGATATGCATAGCAAAGCTTCTATTATTGCTTACGCTAAAAGGTTGATTCATCAAACACTAAGGTTTAAATGTGAAAAGGTGCTTGAACCCGATAAAATAAAAAATAAAGGGAATTTTGGTCAAATTTTAGAAAAGTACTATTTTTTATATGAACCAAATTCAAATTCTGAACCTGATTTTAAAGAAGTAGAACTTGAACTAAAATCATCTCCGATAAAAAGATTAAAGAAACTTCAATATGTTTCAAAAGAGAGATTAGTTTTAAACATAATTAATTTTATGGAAGTTGTTGAGCAAAATTTTGACAACAGCTCTTTTTGGAAAAAAAACAAAAACTTGCTTTTGATTTTTTATCTTCATGAATTAGAAAAAAATTTTTTAGATTATAAAATTGAAATAGCAGATGAGTGGAGTTTTCCTGAAATTGATTTGGAAATTATAAAAAATGATTGGGAGACAATCACAAACAAGATTAAAAATGGGAAAGCACATGAACTTTCTGAAGGAGATACGCTCTATTTGGGAGCTTGCACAAAAGGTTCAAAAGGTGGCAATTTACGAGAACAGCCTTATGCACAAATAAAAGCAAAGCAAAGAGCATACTCACTAAAGCAAGGATATGTTAATCATATTATTGCTTCACTTTCTGGAAAAAATCCAATATATGGAAAAGTTATCTCATCTTTAGAGGTTGTGAAATCCTCATCTCTTGAGGAGATTGTAGTTGCAAAATTTCAATTTTACTACGGTAAGACAACTGTAGAAATTTTAAAGCTGCTCAATATATCTATAAATCAAAAAGCAAAAAATTTTTATGCAAATCTTTCAAAAGCAATTTTAGGAATTGAGTTAAACAAAGAGATTGAAGAGTTTTCAAAAGCTGATATTATACTTAAAACTGTGCGCCTAAAAGAAAATGACCTTCCAGCTGAAGATATCTCTTTTCCAGTATTTAAATATACGGAAATTATTTCGCAAGAGTGGGAAGAATCTGATATGAAAGATATTGTAGAGCATAAATTTTTATTTGTCTTTTTTAAATTGGAGAAAGAGCAACTTGTTTTAAAAAAGGTGAAATTTTGGAATATGCCTTATCAAGATATCAATGAAGTACAAAAGGTATGGGAACAAACAAAGCAAGTAATTTTGAATGGAGAAATCGTAAAAGATTTTAAAGTAAATAAAAGTGGCAAAAGAACAAGAGTAACAAATTTTCCATCTAAAAAATTCAGTTCAGTGTCCCATGTAAGACCTCACGCAATCAATGCAGATGATGTTATTGAATTGCCAATAAAAGATAGAATAACGCAAGCTGAGGAATATACAAAGCATTGTTTTTGGCTAAACAACAGCTATGTCAAACAAATTTATCTGCAAGATTGAAAAATTCAGGAGTCATTCTATGCCTACATCAAAAGAAATAGCTTACGAAAATGCTCTCAAACAAATTGAGACAGTAGCAAAAGAGTACAGAAATCTTTGGAAGAGAGATGTTTGTGAATCAGTTAAAATAGAAGAGTATGGTTTTAATGAATTTCTTGGTGGCAAGGCGGAAGGTTTTGAAGAGTCTTTGGAGATTTTAAAAGAATATATATCTAAAAACCAAATATGAACATCTGTTCGTATTCAAAAAAAGCTAAAAATTCCTAAAAATGGTGTATTATTAGGAATACATTCTTTATTTAGGACATAAATATGGATTCAATTCTTTTAGAAGATAATGCACATTGGGTAAATCAGAGTATATATGGTGATTTTGTCTCAAGAGAAATTTTAGATAAAGCTATAAAATATCTTGGTACAAAAGAGATTTTGGCTCTTGTTGGGGCTAGAAGAGTAGGGAAAAGCACTCTAGTAAAATTGCTTATAAACAAGCTTTTGAAGAGTATTGAAGCAAAAAATATATTTTTCATCAATTTGGAAAAACCGGAATTTATACCATATAAAGATGATGCTTCGTATCTTGGAGTGATTTTTGATGCGTATTTAAAACTTGCAAATCCAAACAGAGAGAAGAAAATATATTTTTTTATAGATGAGGTACAAATATTTAAAAATTGGGAAATCTTTGTAAAATCA
Organism: uncultured Sulfurimonas sp.; assembly: GCA_964358925.1. Taxonomy (GTDB): domain Bacteria; phylum Campylobacterota; class Campylobacteria; order Campylobacterales; family Sulfurimonadaceae; genus Sulfurimonas. The sequence continues at coordinate 1,371 of CAYHRD010000142.1, read as the reverse complement.
AAATATGAGAACTCCAATATCAAATTTATCATAACCGGCTCAAATGCATCGCTTTTAACTTCAAACTATGCAACCGTTTTAACTGGCAGAGTGCTAAGGCTTGAGATACAAAGTTTTAATTTTAGGGAATTTTTACATTTCAAAAATATAGATTTTTCCACTAAAATTCAAAGAACAGTAAATAAAATCGAGATAAGCAGAGCTGTGGATGAGTACCTCAAATGGGGCGGATACTACTCAGTGATGTCAAATAACGATGAAATGCTAAAAAAAGAGTATCTTATGAATGTGGCTGAAGATATCATACTCAAAGATATAGTTCCAAGATACAACATTAAAAGCTCTCAAATCATAAGAGACCTCTTTTATTATCTTGTCTCAAATGCTGCAACAACACTCAACTATAGTTCATTGGCTAAAAAACTCAGCGTTGATCCAAAAATGATAAAAGAGTACATTGGCTATTTTGAAGATAATTTTTTAATCCATACTATTTCTGCGCATCACTATAAACTGACCTCGCAAATAAAATCTGCTAAAAAACTCTATTTGAGCGATAACGGTTTTTTAAATTTAGGAGTAAACAGAACAAAAAATCTAGGCACTGCTTTGGAAAATTTGGTATTTAACGAACTATATAAAAAAGATGAAAAAGTTACATACAGGAAAGATAATCAAGAGGTTGATTTTTATACGCAAAATAGATTGTATCAAGTGGCGTATGATATAAGTGATGAAAAAACAAAGAAGAGAGAGTTAAACGCTTTTGGAGAGTTTAAAAAAGAGGATGATAGATGTATCTTGATAACTTATGATACAAATGAAACAATCCTCGGTGTGGAAATATTAAGTATAGATAAATTTTTGCTTGAGGCTGATGAAGGTTTAAATATTGAGTGAAACCCTAATAGGTCAGATTGACAAAATCCTTTTTGAAGAGGATGGTTTTTTTATAGCCGTTTTAAAGAGCGGTGAGAAGATAAGCGGCTCGTACTATGAGAGCGCGGTCTCACACTTAAAAGATAGTGCCATCACGCTAAAAGGGCATTGGGATGAGCATAAAAAATACGGTAAAACTTTTAAATTTGAGTATATAAAAGTAAATCAAAATGAGCTTTTTTTCTTTTTAAACAAAATCATAAAAGGGTTTACAAAAAAACTTACCGCCGAGCTTATAGAGCATTTTGGGAATGATGGGCTTATTGATGTTTTGGACAATGATATTGAGCGGCTTTTGGAGTTTAACGGTATCAAAGAGAAAAAACTCAAAAAGATACAAACTTCTTGGAAAAAGTTTCGTTCTATGCGTAAAATCGGGGAGTTTTTAACTCCTTATGATGTGACTCCCGTACTTTTGACAACCATTGCAAC
>CAYHRD010000141.1:0-5023 GCA_964358925.1 uncultured Sulfurimonas sp. | reverse complement strand
AGTAAGAGAAAAAGCAAAAGGAAAAATAGCGTAAAGAACGATAACAAGGCTAATAAACCACCAAGTGGCGTTGTACCCATAGCCCACATCGGTAAACATGTGAATACCTATCATCTGAATAAAAAGACCGAAATATGCATCTTCTCCAAACACACTCTCCAAAGAGCGTCCCATAAAAAGCGTCCCAATTGGAATAAATATAAGCGCAATTAGCCAATAATTCATATAAAGCTTTATCGCTCTTTTTTTATAAAAAGCCAATATTTCCAACTTTTTTTTCTTTGCCGATTCCGCTAAACCATAGCCGCTGAGTAGCACATAAATGCCTACGCAAACCTTTGCCAAAAGTGCCGTTTGAAAAACAATCCATCCCATTTCCGGTTTTTCATAAAAAAGATGATGCCAAAGGATAAGCATCAGCGCTATACCTTTGCTTGCGTTAGTTATGGAGAGATCAAATTTTTCTAACTTCATAAAGACACCTTCGTTTTAGTGCGTAACATCAGTAAAATCATATCAAAATTCCTCTATATATAAATATGCTTTATAATTTGTAATTTTATGTTGCTATAATTTCGCTTATGAAATATATATTATTAATATTTGTTCTTCTCTTTAGCGCATGCGGCACTAAAAAATATGAGCAAACACAAACAAAAATCATCACCATAAAATCACCAAAGATTAAGTTTTCCGATATTGGATACCTGAGAAATAGCGACAAAAGTGTTGAATTGGAACTTTTTATGGCGGGCAAATGTATAGAAAAAATTGCCGTAAATCATCTAATTTGCACCAGTACAGGATGTATGAGCAAAAGCGGGTTTAATAAGGATTATCTAAATCAGATATATCCGGATGATATTATGCAAAATATGCTTCTCTCCCATGCTATCTACAACGGGAAAAACTTGGTAAAAATAGATGGCGGATTTGAACAGCAGATTAAAGATGAAACCGTAGATATATTTTACAAAGTAGATTCTCACGGTGTGCAGTTTAAAGATAGAAAAAATGACATAATTTTTAAGATTAAGGATACCGATGAGTAAGTTTGTAGGAGCTCATGTAAGTGCAAGCGGCGGCGTTTTTAATGCAGTTGCAAATGCGCGCTCGATAGGAGCGAAAGCGTTCGCGCTTTTTACAAAAAACCAAAGACAGTGGAACGGTAAAGAGCTTGATAGTGACACGATAGATAAGTTTAAAAAAGCACTCCTTGATAGCGGGATTTTACCAAAATATGTACTTCCGCACGACTCATACCTTATAAACCTCGGTCATCCTGAAGACGACCAAAGAGAGAAGTCTATGGAGGCTTTTTTGGATGAGGTTCAAAGATGTGAACTGCTTGGTCTTGATAGACTCAATTTTCATCCCGGAAGCCATCTAAAGAAGATAAGCGAAGATGAGTGTCTCGGTAAAATTGCCGAGGCGATGAACATAACGCTGGATAAAACGAAAGGTGTAAGTTTAGTTATTGAAAACACCGCAGGGCAGGGGAGCAATCTTGGTTGGAGATTTGAGCATTTGGCACAAATTATCGATAAAGTTGAGGATAAAAGCCGTGTCGGAGTCTGCATAGACACTTGTCATATGTTTAGTGCAGGTTATGACATACGAACAAGAGAAGCTTACGATAAAAGTTGGAGTGAGTTTGATAAAATAGTAGGGTTTAAATACCTTATGGGTATGCATATAAATGACTCAAAAGCAAAATTCGGCTCACATGTAGACAGACATCATTCGTTAGGCAAAGGCGAAATTGGTCTTGATGCGTTTAGATTTATAATGAATGATGAGAGAATGAACGATATCCCGTTAATCCTTGAGACGATTGATGATAGCATCTGGAAAGAAGAGATAGAACTGCTTTACTCTTTTGTAAATTAAGGGCGATTTGTGTAAAATCAACCATTGTTTATTTAGAAAAGGGTTGATAATGAAAAATATTATTCTGTTTTTATCATTAGGAAGCAGTCTAATCGCAGGCGGCTATAAAATTCCGGAAACTTCACTAAACTCTGTTGCTTTAAGTGCCGCAACCGTTGCACATTCAAATAGCGCAGACGCGGCTTATTACAACCCTGCAAATATGATTTTTATGAAAAATGAGAATGTCTTAGAAGCAAATTTGATTTATATCGGACTTAGCGATGTAAACTATAAAGGCTCGTATACAAACAGTTTAGGTACGACAACAACGGGATATGATATAGAGTCAAAAAGAGAGAATTTTCTTGTCCCCTCGCTTCATTATGTATCGGAAGATTTTAGCGGTGCCCGTTTTGGGTTAAGCGTAATCTCTCCGGCAGGACTTTCAAAGAGGTGGAACTCCGCCCCTGCAATTTACAGTGCAGAGGAGTTTACGCTCAAAACGGTTGAGGTAAATCCGAGTGTCGCATTTCCTATCGGAGATAAAGCGGCATTTGCAGTCGGAGTTAGGGCAATCTACTCCGAGGGTGTAGTTAAAAGCAGTTCATCTGTCGCATCTCGTGATATGAGCGGTGATTCTATTGATTTTGGATACAACTTGGCACTATCGTATAAACCGACATCAGAGTTAGGGTTGGCTTTGACATATCGTTCAAAAATTGACTTGAGCGTAGAGGGCGATGCCGCACTCTCTTATTTAACAAACAGTTCTACTAGCAGTGCATCGGTTAGTGTGCCTGTTCCCGCTCTGCTAAATCTTGCTCTCTCTTACACATTGCCGAGTGATACGACGATAGAGTTTGTCTATGAGAGAAACTATTGGCACGCATATAGAGAGTTGGACTTTAACTACGGTTTTGGTGTAAATCCGGTTGCAAATATCGTCTTTGGCGCGCCGATAGCAAAAAACTGGAAGGATACGGATGTTTTTCGTTTTGGCATTACCCAAAAGTTAGATAAACTTACTTTAATGGGCGGTTTTGTTATAGATAAAACACCTGCTCCAAATGCTACAATCGGGTTTGAACTGCCTGATAGCGACTCAGTGTCGGTGTCATTTGGTACAAGATATCAGATAAGCGAGAAGATAAACATAGGAGTAGCGGCTCTCTACTCAATGAGAGAAGATAGAGCGGTTTCAAACAGTGCGTTAGATGGAGAGTTTAAAGACTCAAATATACTGATAATTTCGTCCGCACTAGAATATAAATTTTAAGGAATTCTTTGGAAACATTAATAAATTTTTTAGAAGCAAAAAATGTAGAGAAATCTATCATTTTTGCACAACTAAAATGTAGTAAAACAGAAGCAGTATTGTTGCAAACTTTAGCAAAGAGGTATATGCGCGGGGAAGATGATGTTGTAGTTCTTGAACTTTTGCAAGAGATTTACGGCGATAAAAAATATGAGGGAATAAAGCATTTAGGAGAGGTAAAAATTCTTTTAGAACTTGGCTGGTTACATCAACAGAGCTTTACGCCTATAAAAATTTCTGAAGTGACTCCTCTGGAACTTTTAAACAGTGCAGTAGGCTTGTCGCCCTCATTTCTAAAGATACTCCAAGATGGTGCTATTGAGAGTGAATTGCCAGATATCAAACCTTATTCGGATCATCTTGAGTATTTGCAAGATCAGTTTCTTCGCATAGACCTTTATCAAAAAATGAGTGCAATTCGTCAAAATGTTCATGAACACTCACTTGGAATCGACAGAATGCAGACCAAACTTAAACTTTTGGAAAAACGCATAGAAGACAGAGTGGAGCAAACCACGGGGAAACTCGTGCTTGACAAGTTTTTTAAACAAAAAAAGATGAGTTCTAAAGAGCAGGTGATTTTTCTTGCACTTTTGCGTGAAGAGTACAGCGCAACGGACGCTTCGCTTAGAGAGATGAACACTTTGATTGAACTTATTTCGCTTGATGAGTATGAGCGCATTAAAAACCGTTCACTTTTAGAGGATGGCTCGAACCTTATAAATGACGGAATCATCGACTATGAAGAGATGTTAAACCCTTTTGGCGGAATTTCAAGAGCTTTTTACATAGTTGATGAGGTTTTACACAACATAATCCATCCTCAAAAAAACAAAAAAGTTCGTCGCATAAAACTAAATACGCTTATAGATGAGCAAGATATTTTTGAGTTGGTAGACCCTGAGACTTCGCTTGAAGATGTTGTTTTGGCAAAAGAGACGCAAGAAACGCTTAAAAATCTTATGAGACAATTGGATAAAGAGGTTATAGGTAGACTTGTAGAGTGGGGAGTGAAAGACAAAAAAAGCGGAATTGACGCAAGAATAATCTTCTACGGAGCGGCAGGAACCGGTAAAACGATGACGGCATATTCGCTTGCAAAATCACTTAAACGACAAGTTTTGGCATTTGATTGTTCAAAAATTCTATCTATGTATGTCGGCGAGAGCGAAAAAAATGTTCGTAAAATTTTTGACACTTTTTATGATTTGTGCGAAAAAACAAAATCCGAACCTATCCTTTTGTTAAATGAGGCAGACCAGTTTTTAGGCGCTCGCTCAAGCGGAGCAAACAGTGGAGCCGACCAGATGCATAACCAGATGCAAAATATTTTTTTAGAGCAGATTGAGAAGTTCAAGGGCGTTTTGATAGCGACTACAAACCTGTTAGAGAACATAGACAAAGCATTTTCAAGACGATTTAACTACAAGATAGAGTTTAAAAAACCAAATAAAGAGCAGAGACTCTCTCTTTGGAAAAAAATGCTTCCATCAGGCGCTCCTTATGAGAAGAATTTTGATGTGAATGCTCTTGCCGATTATTCTCTTACGGGCGGGCAGATAAATTTAATCATAAAAAATACCGCATACAAAGTAGCCGTTAGAGAAAAGCCGCTGTTTTCATTAGAAGATTTTGAACAAGAGATTAAAAAAGAGAGAGATGCAAGTTTTGACAGCGAAAAATCTATGGGATTTTTAAATAAATAGCATGAATGTCTATATGCACCAAGCCGTAAAAGAGGCTCTGGATGGAGTGCAAAAAAATCACGGCGGACCTTTTGGCGCCGTGATAGTAAAAGATGGCGAAATTATTGCAAAAGCTCACAACCAAGTTTTA
>CAYHRD010000140.1:0-5041 GCA_964358925.1 uncultured Sulfurimonas sp. | reverse complement strand
TTGAGGATGTTAGAAGATGCCATCAAACTTCTAAGCAATCATGTCCAAGTAGAAAAGTTCAAAGTAGACATAAAACTCACCATTTCCGCTTATATATCGGATGAGGTAGTAAAAGAGGACAGACTCCGCCTTGATATTTACAGGCGTTTATCTGCTTGCCAAAAGGTGGTAGAGATATACGAGATACAAGAAGAGGTAATAGACCGCTTCGGCGAGCTAGACACCCCTACAAAGCAGTTTTTTGAACTCATGGTTATCAAGCTTTTATGTTTGGAGAAAAAGATAAAAATCATCTCAAACTACGGACAAAACATAACGATTACGCAGAATGACGATAAAAAAATAACCATAAAGTCAGACTCAAAAGATGACGACGACATTATAAAAGCGGTGCTTTTGTATTTGAGGGCGTAAATAAACATTGAAGTTATAATGGAGAAAAAATGATAGACCCTAAGATAGAGAGTAGTTGGAGAGAAGTTCTTTTTGATGAGTTCCAAAAACCGTATTTTAAGACATTAAAAGAGTTTTTGGTTGAGGAAAAACAAAACCATACGGTATATCCGCATGGTTCAAATATCTTTGCCGCATTTAACAACACTCCGTTTGAGAATGTAAAAGTCGTGATTTTAGGACAAGACCCATATCATGGGGTAAATCAAGCTCATGGGCTTGCATTTTCGGTAAATGACGGAGTGCCGTTTCCGCCGTCTCTGCAAAATATTTTTAAAGAGCTTCGTGATGATATGGGTTGTGATATGCCAAAGAGTGGTAATCTTACAGGTTGGACAAAAGAGGGAGTATTTTTGCTAAATACCGTTTTAACGGTAAGAGCGAGCGAGGCAAATTCACATAAAAGCAGGGGATGGGAGATATTTACTGATTCTGTCATAAGACTGCTAAGTGAACAAAAAGAGAGTTTAGTATTTATCTTATGGGGAGCTCCTGCGGGTGCAAAAGCTTCGCTCATTGATGCAAAAAAACATCTTATATTAAAGTCACCCCATCCGTCGCCTCTTTCATCATATAGAGGATTTTTCGGTTCAAAGCCTTTTTCAAAAACAAATGAGTTTTTAAAAGAGAGAGGATTACAGCCAATCGAATGGTGTCTTTGAAATTTTACATAGTATTAATAAAAGTTTTTATATAATACTCTCAATCATACTATTTGGAGTACTATCATGGTTGTTATGGCAAATGAGGTAAAGACAAAAGGAGTTTCTCTGTTTGCTTCGCTTCTTGAAAAAGCAGAGGAGATTATTATCAATGTCAGAGGAAAGAACAAGTTTGTAGTTGTCGATATAGAGAGGTACAGAGAGCTTAGAGCTTTGGAGCTTGACAGAGCGTATCAGGATACTATGAATGATATAAAAGAGGGAAGATATAAAGTTTTAAGTGCAAAAGAGCATATTGAAGAGTTGATGAATGAATTACAAAATCGTTCAAACTGAACTCTACAAAAAGAGAGTATTAAAATTTTTAAGAAAAAATCCGCATATGATGACTAAGTATATCAAGTCTATGGATATGTTAGAAATAAATCCTTTCCATCCCTCTCTAAGGCTTCACAAACTTCATGGACAATTGAACGACTATCACTCCGTCTCAATAGATTTAAGTTATAGAATGGTGATAGAGTTTATTATTAAAGAGAATGAAATCATACCTATCGACATCGGGACACATGATGAAGTGTATTAAGGAAATATTGAAGTGAGAATAGCGTTTATAGGCGATATCGTAGGAAGCCACGGAAGAGATATGTTAAAAGTGTATCTCAAAAAAATCAGACAAGAACACGGTATAGATTTTGTAGTTGCAAACTATGAAAACGCTTCACACGGTTTTGGACTAACCGTAAAAAATGCAAACGAGATAGTAGGCTATGGCGTGGACTGTATGAGCGGTGGAAATCATACATGGGATAAAAAAGATGTTGAAGCACTTTTTGATACACATGAGATTTTAAGACCGCATAATTATCCTGATGGGGTAAAAGGAACGGGTTGTAAAGTGTACGAAGTAGCCGGAGAAAAACTAGCAGTTTTAAATCTTATGGGGCATTACTCTATGCCGTACACGGATAATGCTTTTAGGGCGGCAAAGAGTACGGTTGAAGCTCTGCACGCTGATGGCGTAAAGAATATTTTTATAGATTTTCACGCTGAAGCAACAAGCGAAAAACGAGCTATGATGATGCTGCTTCAAGGGAGCGTAAGTGCTATTATAGGCACTCATACACATGTTTCAACCGATGATTTTCAGATAGCAGACGGTACTGCATACCTAACGGACATAGGACTCACAGGATGTCGCGATAATGTCATAGGAATGGACAATGCCACACCGCTTAGACAGTTTTTAACAGGTATAAAAGGGCATTTTGATATCCCTAAAAAATGTAAAAAAATTCTTCAAATCGCGATTATGGATTTTAACGACGGAAAGTGCGAGAGCGCGTTTAAGCTAAAGATATTTGATGAGGGAGTCGTTATAAAAACAGATGCTTGGATAGAGAATTAAGCAGCGGTAACTTGGTAATATTTGTCATTTTCCAGATAGGTATTTACCATTGTGTGTCGCAGGCTTTTCTCTTTCGCCTCTTGAGCATCACGAGGCAGTTTTTCGTCCATTTTAGGCGTTTGGCTCAAAGTCAGAGACGGTTTTTTAAATAGTGAGAACATTTTTGTATTCTCTTCGTAAGCAATTTTTGCGTTAGTCAGAGTATTTAATTTTTTAAGCTCTTTACCGTTTTGATTTTGTAATTGCTCGTCTATCTTTTGGCGATTGTTAAAATATTTATAGTTTGTGACATAATCAACAGGGAAACTTTTGTCTGCATAGGGCTTTAAAATAGTAGATTTTGAGAGTTCGCCGCCAAAAGAGTCCGCATCACCTTTAAAATCTCTATCTCTATAATTTTCACTCTTATTGGAGCTGTTCGTGCTGATATATGTATTATAGGAGGATACAAACATATTGCTTCTTTAAAAATTATTTACTCTCATTGTAAATCAAATAGACTTTAAATGTAATTAAAATGAAATACTTTTAAGATACAATAATAAAAAAACAGGTTTGGAAGAGTTTATGAATATAAAAATAGTCGTAGTGGAAGATGAAGAAGATTTACTGGAATTACTAGAGTATAACCTATCAAAAGAGGGCTACGAGGTTGTTGGTTTTTTAAATACTAAAACTGTAGAACAGATGTTAATAGAAGAGGATATTGATCTGCTTATAATGGATAGAAATCTTCCCGGTGTTGAGGGAAGCGAGTTTGTTCAAACTCTTAGAAAGCAAGGGTTTACAACGCCGGTAATATATCTAAGTGCAAAAAATCTTGACTCAGATGTAGAGGATGGATTTTTAAGAGGCGGAGATGACTATATAACCAAACCTTTCAATATGAAAGAGCTGATATTGCGCGTTAAAGCGCTTTTACGCAGAACAACGAAAAAGATAGGAGACGGCACCCTTATTCATAGAGACTTGGTTTTAGATAAAAGTTCAAGAACTCTTAGTGTAGAGGGCAAAAATGTCGATATCACAAAACTGGAATTCAATCTCTTAAGCGAGTTTATTTTAAATAAAAATAGTGTTTTAGACCGAGACTATCTGTTGGAAAATGTCTGGGAAGATTCTGAAGAGTATCAGTACAGAACCGTAAATGTCGCTATAAACAGACTAAAAGAGAAGATAGATCCCGATAAAACAAAAGAGTATATCCAAACAGTTCGCGGCGTAGGTTATAAATTATGCTAAAAATACATCAAATATTTATGCTCAAATTTGTACTGCTCTTTAGTGTCACCCTTTTAATCACATCCGTTATTAGTTATATAGCTTTAAAAAATATAATAATCGAACACAATAAAAATCACTTAAAACATGCAATTGAGCTTATAAAGATAGATTTAGAAAATATAGAAAATTTAGATGAGTATGCAGTAAAAGTGCATAAAAACACCTCTCTTAGAGTAACTATCATCTCAGAAGACGGGATTGTTTTAGCCGAGTCGAGTGCCGATAAAAAAGAGATGGACAACCACTCTTCAAGATTTGAAGTAATGCAATCAAATGTAGAAGATTACGGGGATATAACAAGATACTCAAAGACTGTTGAGGCTGATTTCTTATATGTGGCAAAAAGAGTATCTTATAAAAATGAATCGATATATATAAGACTCTCAATGAGCTTATCACAAATAATGTATGATTTTTACTCATTATGGACAAAACTATTTTTTGTGTTTCTATTGATATTAATTATTGCCGCTTTCATATCTAAAAGCATGAGCCAGAGGATAGTCTATGATATCTCTCAAATTACAAACTATTTGGATGAGGTGTCAAACAAAAATTATAAAGCCGTTATAAAAACAAAGTATTTTTACGAGTTCTTGCAAATCTCTCTGCTTTTGAAAAATTTAGTAAAAAAATTGAGCAAGAATGAGAAGAAAAAGATTAAAAATATAGCTAAATTAAGACTTGTAAATAAGCAGAGAAACGATATCTTATCTGCTCTCTCGCATGAGTTTAAAAACCCCGTAGCATCCATAATCGGGTATGCGCAAACTATTCAAGAAGATAGTGATATGCCACAAAGCATCCGTGATAAATTTTTAAGCAAAATTAGCTCCAATGGCGAAAAAATATCAAAAATGATTGACAGACTTGCACTCTCAGTGAAGCTTGAAAACGGCGATTTAACAATCAATAAAAGCGAATTTGATTTAAAACAGCTATGCAGTGAAGTCGCATCAAATCTTATGTCAAAATATAAAAATAGAGAGATAATCGTTAAAGTAGATGAGCGGATGCTCATTAGCGATAAAACGATGTTGGAGCTTGTGCTTATTAACTTAGTAGATAATGCCCTTAAGTACTCAAGCGGCGATATTATCATAGAGTCAAACGATAAAAAAGTTTCTGTTATAGACAGCGGAATAGGTATAAAAGAGGAACATTTAGAAAAAATTACAAGCAAATTTTACAGAGTAGATAAAAATAGCTGGGATAACTCGATGGGACTAGGCTT
>CAYHRD010000139.1:0-5068 GCA_964358925.1 uncultured Sulfurimonas sp. | reverse complement strand
AATTTTATTAAGACGTTCCGTCTTTATGTTATCTTCTTCTATTGTCTTGTGCCCGTCGGCTTTAAATATAGAGGAGGTCTCATCATAGAGTTCGGTGCTAAAGTAAACTGCTGTTTTCATTGTAAAGTGTCCTTGTTTTGGTTTTGTCTTGCACCTCGATTATAACCAAGGACACCTTAGAGTGAATATCTCATAAAGTAAAGGAATAATATGAGTGATTATACGCATAACAAAGCACCAAAAGATAGTCAATTTTGCAAAATACTAAGAAGATCCATAAACCTTGATAGAAAAAGACAAGCTCTTGAGTGGGATGATATAGCAAATGAACTCGGACTAAGCGGCGGAACGCTTGACAATAAGCTCAAACCTGCTATGCCGACAAGCGATATTACCGTGAGTGAATTTATGCATTTCTTAGAGCTTAGCGGAGACTATGCGGCACTTGAATATATCGCCAAAAAATTTGACTTTATGCTTATACCAAAAAAAGACGCAGAGGCAAAAACTAGCGATATAAATCAGCTTGTAGATAAAGCAAATATGGAAAATGCGGATGTTTTTAGAGTCGTTAAGATGATCATATCCGACAATATAATTACGGATGATGAGAGAGATATCATCCTCAAAGAGATAGATGAAGCGGAAAAAGCAAATGCAGAGTTGAGAGACTTACTGCTTCACATAAAAACAGATAAATAAGATGGCAAATCCATTTCAAACAGGCTCTCAGCCGTACAAGTTAAACGAACACTTTAAGCAAGGCAAATCGCTTACACATGAAGAAGCTGCCGCTATGGGAATAGGGCGTTTGGCGCAACGCATGCAAGACTTAAAAAAGAAGTACGAAGAGCATGCAAAGTTTAATCCTATCATGGTTTTAGATGAAGCCAATAGCCGTGGCGGCAAAAGAGCAAGGTACTTCTACAAAGGTGTCGGCTCACCGCTTGAGAAAAATCCAAAGGGAAGGGCTTACTAATGCAAGAACAACTTTATAACCTTGCGTTTGAACGAACGGTACTAAGCTCCATCATCTTTGAACCTCAATATTTTGAAGATATAAATTTAGTAGAGAGTGATTTTTATCTATCCGCTCACACTGCAATCTTTTCATCTATGCGCACACTTGTAAAAAAAGGTATGCCTATAGATGAAGAGTTTATTAAAAAAGAGCTTTTAAATAAAAGAGCTTTTGATGAACAGGTGATGTTAGAGATATTGTCCGCAAATCCTGCGGCAAATCTAAAAGCTTATGTTAATGAGATAAAAGAGAAATCGAAGCTTAGAAAACTACTCCATTTGACCAATGACATAAAAAAAACAGCCATAGAAGACAATGGAAGCAGCGATGCTATAGTAGCTCTCGTTGAGCAGCATTTACTAGATTTGGATAATAGCTCTAATATAGATATGCCTATTGACATGGATATAGCTATAAATGATTTTAAAAATATGACTCCGCCACCGCTTATAAAAATAGGGATACCAGCAATCGACATTATGCTTATGGGTGGTATAGAATCAGCGCAATTGGTTCATATCGGCGGTGACAGCAATGTGGGTAAAACCATTTTAACCAAACAGATTCTCAAAAATGTTTCAAACTACCATAGAGTACTCTTCTTTAGTTTTGAGATGCCAAAATGGAAGATAGCCAGACAACTTCAACATCAGCAGTTTAACAGACAAAATTACTTCATAACCGATTCGCAAATGATGGGCAATGATGTGAGCGATGTAGCTCGTATGACAAAGAGGATGAAGAGAAAGCAAAATATACGATTTGTAGTCATAGACTCTAAAATGAAGCTTACTCATGCTCATTTTAAGGGTAACAGTTCCGTAGAGAGAATTGCCGACATTGATGCGATACTAGCACGACTATGCCAGGAGCTAGACATCGTTATCTTTATGATCACACAACTCAGCAAAGAGGACCAAAAGAACGGTACTATGAGTGGATACGGCTCCGGCATGAGTGACTATGAAGCGGATATGAAGTTGCTTCTTAGTTTTTTCGACGGCAAAAATGACACAAGGCGAAAGCTGCAGGTCATGAAGAATAGACAAGATGTAAACTACGAGCCTGTAACGCTTCAACTAGATACAAAGTCATTAGAGTTTACAAGCACCGTTGTAGAAACAATATACGATTCTCATCTTCCTTTTGGCGGTACTAAAATCAATGTAACACATAGACCTAAACTTATGCCGGATAAGCCTGTGCCAATAGAAGCACCTGAAACTATAGAAGCGGGGTTATTTTTATGAGGATGAATTATAAAACATATCCAACGGACTATGTGCAGCAGTTAAATATGCATCGAGGATTAGAAGGTCGTAAGAAGTCAAGAGCATTTATGGAGTACTGGAATGATATGGAACACCAAGAAAATAATGCAAGTAGGTTTTATGCAAAGAGTTGGGATGTTAGTAGAAGTACTGCGAGTGTTTGGATCAATGAATTCAATCATGAAATAGAGCTGTTTTTTTCTCATTGGGAGCTTAAAAATAAACAACATTATAGCTATGCAAAAAATACAGCCGAGCAGGAATCGAACAGCAACCGAGCAAAAAAGCAACTTATAAACACGGATAATGCGGGCTTTGAAGATAACAGCCGAGCACCAATCGAACAGCAACCGAGCGAAGTATTTAATAACATTAATAATAATACAAAATCAAATTTTCTCTTTGATAAGAACTTTAATGATCTCTTCTTTGTTTATAGTCGTAATACTAGATTTGTAGGTAAAAAACAAGAGGCTTATGAAGCATTTGCAAGGACAGATGTAAATGTAGATTTGTTGAAGTTAGCATCTATGAAATATCTACATGATAACGCAGTTGATAGACCGGTAGGGATTAAGAAGTTTTTAGAGAATGAACTTTATTTACCTTATCTGCCAACATACATGAGAGTTAAAAGCGGTAATGAATGGTACGAAGGTATTTACGATAATAAGAATTTTGAGTTCAAGGATGCAGATGGTCGTTCACTTGGAACTATTGAGCCAAAGTTACTTATAGAGTTGTATGAAAAAAATGAACTTGTGTATCTAAAAGTATTAGATAAAAAAGCTTCTTAAAGGAATTAGTATGGTTAAAGTTTGTGATATCGTAGAACGCATAAAAGATGTTATCAGTAAAGATTATCCGGACGGTAAGGTCTTAGATAAAAATGTAGCTTATGAGCTTGGGGTATCTCCAAGCTCTCTTGCGGTTAAGAAGAGCAGGAATTTGATAGCGTATGATGAACTTACTATGTTTTGTATTAGAAGAAAAATAAACACTAATTGGCTATTTTTTGGCATTGGTGATATGGAGATGGATTATGCCAAAAAAGGTCTGTAATCAGCTTGGATGTAATGCATTAATACCTATGAGCGAGAGATATTGTACTGCACATAAGCGTGATGTAGTAAAGTTTAAAAATGAAAACTATAACAAATATAGACGAAATCAAGAGCACCAAAAGTTTCATAACTCAAAAGAGTGGAAAGTATTGAGAAAAGTAGTCTTGGAGCGTAGCGGTGGGCTTTGTGTGAGATGTTCACGGTTAGATATGATAGTAAAAGCAGATGTAGTTGATCATATTGTACCACTCACTCAAGACTATTATCGCCGCTTAGATATAACAAATTTACAGCCGCTTTGTCATCCGTGCCATAATAGAAAAACAGCTGAAGATGAAGCTTCAAAAGGGAGGGGGCTATGAAATATCTACAGTTCCAAAGCCAGCCTATCGCCATTCATCTCTTCCGTAAACAAATTCTATTTTTAAGGGGGTGGCTATTTTTGGCTCTTTTAGGTAGATTTTTTAAGGTTAGGGCTTTTTAGTTTGAACCTTAAAAAAAAGGATTAGTTTTGGCAAAAGATATAGATTGGAATTTTATTAAGACCGAATATGAAGAGACTACAAAATCAATTCGTATGATTGCCCGTGAACATAACATCACTCATGGTGCGATTCAGAGAGCCATCAAAAAAGAGAATTGGGAAAAATTTAACTTTGACGGGGTTGTAAACGATAAAGCTTTATTGAGCGGAAAAACCAAAAATATCCTTGGGAAAACTGCACTCAGAAAAATAAAAGAACTTAAGGCAGAGCTGGGCGACAACTTATCTCCGCTTGACGAACCTCTTATCGTTATCTATGCAAAAAATTATGAACGATGGTTAGAGCTGCAGGTTATTTTGGAGGAAGAGGGTTATGTTGTAAAAAGCTCAAAAGGCAGCGTCTACATCTCTCCGTATGAAAATATATCAAAATCTACCGAAAAAACCTTAGTTACCGTTGCCAATCAACTAGGACTCTCTATCTCTTCCAGGAAGCGTTTAGGGATGAGTACAAACCCAGACCAACAAGAGTCCTCATTATTTGATATTGTTAAAGAATTAGAGGGTTATGAAGTCGATGTCTAAAATTTCAAAAGCAAACAACCGTATACTAGAAGTAAATAATGCTTGATAAGCCATACTACACTAAAACTTTTGAGCGTCATGAAAATGATTTAAAAGCTGTAAGGGCAGGGCTTCGTGATGATATTCGCTTTAACAAAAAGCTTGGTGTGGCTTATGTTGCCGTTATAGAGAATCTTAAGCATTTCGAGGGTGAGTGGGCCGGTGAGTTGATAAAGCTCGAAGATTGGCAAAAAAGAGCGATTGCGATATGTTTCGGTTGGCAAAAAAAGAGGCTTAACAAAGACGGTGAGCCTCTTTTAAAAGCTGGTGAAGTTCAATGGATTAGAAGATTTAATACTGCGTTTTGGTTTATACCTCGCAAAAACGGTAAAAGTATTTTAGCTTCTGGTGTCTGTATTGCAGAGTCTATTTTAACAGTTGAAAAGGGTAATCAGATAGTTTCTTTTGCGACTAAAAAGGACCAGGCAAAAATTATCTGGAATGGCTGCGAAAAAATGGTAAACTCAAACAAAGAATTAAAAAAGAGATCAACCATAGCTTACACTACGATAAACATAAATCCGACATCCGCTACCATAAAGCCTCTTGGTCGTGACTCTCAAACCGAGGACGGTTTAAATATAGGCTTGGGCATAGGTGATGA
>CAYHRD010000138.1:0-5120 GCA_964358925.1 uncultured Sulfurimonas sp. | reverse complement strand
TTTTCGAAAACCCAGGCTTTGGGTGAGTCGTAAGCCTTATGCCGAAGGCACGGCGAACGACGAAGGAAAAGGATTCCCCTTACCCGCTCAAAATAAAACGCCGACTATGTCGGCGTTACCAAGAAAATATTTCATGAGCACAGAAGGAGAAAGCATAGCCCGCCCACTGGTTCTCTTTTCTTGCAAAATGCTTCTCGACAAGACAAAGCTTTTTAAACTTATCTTCAAACTCTTCGAAGCTTTCTATTATATTGATGCTGCTGATACTCGCTATCAAACCTCTCATCAACATATTTTCTTCAAAATATACTCTGACCGGATGTCCATCCGGTAAATTTAGATACGGATTCATAATTTTTCCTTAATTTATACTGTTTTAAAATTATACTGTTTTAAAAAATTTGCTCTTTGATTTGAGGCAAGATTAAAACTATTGCAGTTTCAGTCTAACTCTTTGTGAGTGGGTTATTGCAACGGCAATCGCATCCGTGATATCGAGCGGTTTTATCTCTTTTTTTATGTTTAAAAGCATTTTTACCATATAAGCTACCTGCTCCTTTGTCGCTTTGCCGTTTCCTGTAAGTGCTTTTTTTACCTGAAGTGCAGTGTACTCGTTAAATTGCCCAAACTGCTGAAGAAGCATAAGCATTATCGCTCCGCGGAATTGTGCTAATTTTATGGTTGTTTTTGGGTTATGCGCATAAAAAATATCTTCGATTGCAACTTCATCTATTTTATGATTTTTAAATATACCCTCAAAAGCTTCAACCATCTGCGGAATCTGAAACTGCAACTCCTCTGCTTTTATCTTTATAAGCCCAGCCTCAACTAAAGCTATTTTTCCCTTCTCTAAAGAGATAAGAGCATAACCCATTTTTCTGGTTCCTGGGTCGATTCCTAAAATTATCATTTAATACTTTCACATGTTATAGATGTACTATTCACATAGTTTTAACTTTATTTATGGGAATTATAGCTATTATTCACATAAATATACAAAAGGTCTATATGTGAATATCGGTCAAAAAATTTTACTTCTGCTTAAAGAAGAAATACCTGAAATAGAGTATAATAGATATATCAAACATCTTATTTATGATGTAAAAAAATCTACTAGTGATACGGCTATCTTTTATGTACCGAACAATTTAGTTTTAAACTGGATAAAAAATAGATACAGTTCAAAAATCAGACACCTCTTTGAAGTACATGAATCTTTAATCGTAAATGTAAAAATTGTATTAAAAAATCAAATTGAAGATAAAAAAGTAGAAATAAAAAAAGAGCAAAAACCCCAACAGCACTCGCTTTTAAACCCATCTCATACATTTGAAAATTTTATGGTCGGCGGTTCAAATCAATTTGCATATGCAACAATAAAAAGTGTAAGTGAAAAACCCGGTGAACTTTATAATCCTGTTTTTATTTATGGAGGTGTAGGTCTTGGAAAAACTCACCTTATGCAAGCAGCAGGCAATGTTTTGCAAAATCAAGGGAAAATCGTCATATACACCACGGTTGAGCAGTTTTTAAATGATTTTATAAGACATGTAAGAAATAAAACAATGGAGAGATTTCAAGAAAAATATCGTAAATGCGATGTTCTTTTGATAGATGATATCCAATTTTTAAGCAACAAAGAGGGAATTCAAGAGGAATTTTTTCATACTTTTGAAGCGCTTAAGGGTATCGGTAAACAGATTATTTTAACAGCCGACAAACACCCTAAAAAGATAGCGGGACTTGAAAAACGACTTCAAAGCCGTTTTGAACACGGGCTTGTTGCAGATATTCAACCGCCTGAACTTGAAACAAAAATAGCTATTATTGAAAATAAATGTAAGATAAATAAAGTTGTACTGACAAAAGATATTATTCACTATATTGCAACCGTTATTGAGAGCAATGTTCGTGAGATTGAGGGAATCCTCTCTAAACTTCATGCATATTCACAACTTATGCATGTTGACATAGATTTACAGTTCACAAAAAATGTATTAAAAGATCAACTTCAAGAAAACCGCGCTAATCTTACACTTGATATTATTACGCAAAATGTTGCAAAAGATTTAAATATTAAACCAAGTGAAATTCGTTCAAAAGGCAGAAGCAAAAATTTAGTTTATGCCAGAAGAATAGCTATATATCTTTGTCGTGAACTAACACAAAATACTATGCCGCAGCTTGCTCAGTATTTTGGAATGCAAGATCATACGGCAATAAGCCATACACTCAAAAAAATAAACGAACTTATACAAAATGATGAAGATTTCAAAGTTAAAATAGAAGAATTGACAAATAAAATTACATCTTCTTAAAAAATAAAAAAAAAGATATAATTTCCTAAGTGAATAAATGTGAATGAAATTTTAAAGATTCATCACATTTACAAATACCTTAAAATAGGGGTGAAATGGAGATATTCACATTATCACTTTCACCTACTACTAATACTATAATTTTATATAATAAATAGGGATTCTGATGAAGATAACAATACAAAAATCTGTCATTGAAAATATACTAATTCACGCTCAGCCGTTTTTAGAAAAAAAAGACACTTCACAAATAACTTCTCATCTCTTAATCGATGTTTCAGATTCAAAATTAACGGTAAAAGCAACCGACTATGAAATAGGTTTACAAATATATACGGACAATATAAATATTATTGAAACCGGAACAGTTACGGCAAACGGTAAAAAATTATTAGACATTATTAGAATTTTAAAAGACGGCAACATTAACTTAGAGACTAAAAACGATACGCTCTATATCTCACAATCAAATTCAAATTTTAAACTGCCGACATTTTCTTACAAAGAATTTCCTATATTTCCAACTTATGAAGGAAAACCTCAAATTTCAATCAACTCACATCTGCTTATTGAATCACTTAAAAAAGTAACCCCGTCAATCGATAGCAACAATCCTAAATTTGAACTAAACGGTGCTTTAATCGATATAAAAAGCAGCGGTATAAACTTTGCTTCAACAGATACAAGAAGATTGGCAGTCGTTAATATAGAAAATCAAAACAACAACGAGCTCTCTATCATCATTCCAAAAAAAGCGATTATTGAAATTCAAAAACTGTTTTTTGATAATATTGAGCTCTATTATGATGAAACAAGTTTGATTATTCACTCAAATCAATATACTTTTTTTACAAAACTCATAAATGGAAAATTTCCTGAATATTCAAGAATAATTCCAAAAGAAGTATCAAAAACTTTAATGTTGCCAAAAGCCGAAATGATAGAGTCACTCAAACAAATTACGACTATTTCTACTGATGTAAAAATTACTTTTTTAAATAACTCCATCGTTTTTGAGTCATTAAGTGACGATAATATCGAAGCTAAAACAGAAATGAATTATGAAACCGGCTTTTCATCTCCGTTTGTTATTGCGATTAATACTAGATATCTTTTAGATTTTCTAAACAGTATAAATAATTCAGAATTTAGTATAGGTTTAAATGAAAGTAATTTACCGTTTGTTTTAAGTGAAAATAATTTTAAAACAGTAGTAATGCCGATAGTTATATAAACTCTAATTAACAAAGATTTTTAGATTGCTTTGTCATTACGAACAAAGTGAAGCAATCTAAAAAAAATCCTCAATCCTCTATTTTTAGCCTATAAAACTTCCTTTTAGAATAAATTAGATAAAATAGCTCTAATTATGTCAAATATGTTAAACAAAATATGGAGTATTAAATGGAACAAGATTACGGCGCTAGTAATATTAAAGTCTTAAAAGGACTAGAAGCAGTTCGTAAAAGACCCGGTATGTATATCGGCGATACCGGTCATCGCGGTTTACATCATTTAGTTTATGAAGTTATTGATAACTCTATTGATGAGGCAATGGCGGGACATTGTAATACAATAAATGTGGTTCTTACAAAAAACGGAACATGTAAAGTATCGGATAACGGACGCGGTATTCCTACAGATATGCACCCGACTGAGGGGATGTCGGCGGCTACTGTTGTTTTAACCGTTCTTCATGCCGGCGGTAAATTTGATAAAGATACTTATAAAGTTTCAGGCGGTCTTCACGGTGTAGGTGTATCCGTTGTAAATGCTTTATCGTCTGATCTTAAAATGACGATTTATAGAAACGGTGAAATATTTGAACAGGATTTTAAAAAAGGAATTCCTCAAGAAATTTTAAAAGTAATAGGTACAACTAAAAAAACCGGTACTACCATAGAATTTTTTCCGGATCCGAGTATATTTACCGAAACTATCATTTTTGAGTATGAGTATTTAGCTCGAAGATTTAAAGAGTTAGCTTACTTAAACCCTTTTATTACTATTAATTTTAAAGATGAAAGAGTAAATATTTCACAAACATACCACTTTGAAGGCGGTATTGCTCAATATGTAAATGATCTAAATAAAAAACAAGAAGTAGCGAAGGTTTTTGAATTTAGCTCAAAAATAGAAGATATAGAGTTCGACATAGCACTTATGTATAACGATACTTATGATGAAAAAGTTTACTCGTTTGTAAATAATATTCGTACTCCAAACGGCGGAACGCATGAAGCAGGTTTTAGAGCCGGTTTAACTCGTGTTATATCAAATTATAATGCGCAAAACGGTGCGGCAAAAGAAAAAGATGTAAAAGTAAGCGGTGAAGATACTAGTGAAGGTCTTATTGCCGTTGTTTCCGTACGCGTTCCGGAACCGCAATTTGAGGGACAAACAAAAGGTAAACTCGGAAATACTTATGTAAGACCGCTAGTTCAAAAGTCGACATATGAACTTTTGAGTAAATATTTTGAAGAAAATCCAATCGAAGCAAAAGCGATAGTTGCTAAATCTTTAATGGCGGCACGCGGTCGTGAAGCTGCTAAAAAAGCTAGAGAGCTTACTCGTAGAAAAGATTCTATGAGTGTAGGAACACTTCCGGGAAAACTTGCGGATTGTCAAAGTAAAGATGCATCTATCTGTGAACTTTATCTGGTGGAAGGGGATTCTGCCGGCGGTTCTGCTAAAATGGGTCGTGACAGAGTATTTCAAGCAATTTTACCGCTTAAAGGTAAGATTTTAAATGTTGAAAAAGCAAGACTTGACAAGATTTTAAAATCTGAAGAAATTACCAAC
>CAYHRD010000137.1:0-5143 GCA_964358925.1 uncultured Sulfurimonas sp. | reverse complement strand
GTAAGCTCTCTTCCCTTATGAGCCGTTCTAAGCCACAAAGAGAGTTTTGCTATCTCAACCGCATCTTCGTTGATGTCCACGCCGTAGAGGTTGTGTTCTAGTATCTCTTTTTCTATCTCGTATCCCAAAGTCAAGTCCTCAAAAGGCAGAAGCATATCTCGCACGAGAGTGTGTTCCTTTATGAGAAACTCTAACGCTTGGTTTAAAAATGCTCCGCTTCCGCATGCGGGGTCTAGGATTTTCAGGTTTGTGAGCCATTCTCGGTAATCAAGGATGTTTTGTTTATGGGCTTGTTCGGCTTTTGTGAGTTTTTTTGGATTTTTTAGCGAGGCTAAAGCCTCACTTCCAAGAAGTTCTTTTTTCTTCTCTTCGCAAAGTTTTCCTAAAGTGTTATCAACTATATAGCGTGTGATGTACTCGGGAGTGTAAAACACGCCGTCTTTTTTTCTTTTGCCCTGTTTTTTGTCAAAGTCCGTGTTGTCTATGTCGGCTTGTATCTCTTCTAAATCCGTTAAGCTCTGCTCAAAAATATGTCCTAAAATGTTTACACCCACATCGCTCATAAAATCGTAGTCGCTAAGTTTTTGCGCTTCCATATTGAGAACTTCATCATCTATGATAAGACTGTCCAAAAGCTCATCTTTTGCGAAAAGTCCGCCGTTATATTTTGGAATGTTTAATTTTTCATTTCCCTCGTTTATGGCGTTAAAATAAAATTTGTAGATATCGTAAAGTGCGTAAGAGGTGAACTTTTGCCCTTTAAACTCTTCTCGTATCTCTTTGATGGTGTTATTTCGCAGCAGCCCTCTGTCTTCTGCAAAGAGTATAAAGATAATGCGGTCACAGAGCTTTTGGGTAAGTCTTAAAAGAGTGTTTTTGTTTAGAGATTGCCGCGCTTCGCTCGCAATGACGACGGTTGGTGTTCGGCTTTCAATAACAAAGTTATTTTTTACTATATTTTCAAAGAGATGGTTTCTGAAGATACTAAAATCACGGTAAAGCTCTTTTGAGATTTGCTGCTCAAAGCTTGCGGACTTCTCTTTTAGTTTAAGCGGCAAACCCTCTTTTATGCTCTCGTAACTTAATAGAAGATGAAGTTTTTTAAACTCGTCGTAGCTTAGGTTAAAGAGTGAAAATTTCTCATACGCCGTTTTTTTGTCTATGTAAAATCTTAGCTCGTCAAAGTTTGAGATGATGATGTACTTTGAGTTTGAGTGAGAGTTGTGGTAGTTAAAGGCTTGAGTTTCTATGGCATCTAGGTTTTTGCTTTTTTGGTCTTTTAGCTCTATGATACCGATAATTTCACCATTTACATATATAACGCCGTCTGCTTTTTTGGAGTCCGTTTCGTTCTTTTTCTCTCGCTCAAGATTGAAGTTTTGAGGGTTTGTGTTGTCAAGCGTGTAGCCTAAACACTCCTCAAAGATATCGTGCAGAAAACCGTCTTGGTATTTTTCCTCTTTTACTGTTTTTATAAACTCTATTTTTGCCAAATAGTTTTGATAAGCACTCCAGCGTTTTGCAACTAAAGATTCATCTTGTTTATATGTTTTGAGGATTGAAGCTTGAAATATAGACAATATCTAACCTTTAAAAATATTTTTATCAATTTTACCTAAAACATAACAAACTAAAGTTGAAAGGTTAGAACTTTTTATATAAATTTTTATTTATATAAAAGGATTATATATTGAAAAAATTATATGGCTAATAATAGCAGTTTAAAGCTCATCTAAAAATTTTATAATTTTCTCACTTGGGCGCCCGATAATTGCCTTATTCCCTTTAATAATCACAGGTCGTTCAATAAGTTTCGGGTGTTTAACCATCGCTAAAATCAGCTTATCTTCATTAAGCTCATCTGCTAGATTCAGCTCTGTATATAACTCCTCTTTAGTTCTCATTAGCTCTCTGGCAGATACGCCAAGCATTTTTAAAACTTCTCTAATCTGCACTTCATCAGGAGAATCCTCCAGATACTTAACCACACTAGCCTCATATCCGCCGTTGTTTAAAATCTCCATCGCCTCACGGGATTTTGAGCATTTTGGATTATGCCAAATTGTAATTTCACTCATTTTTCAACTCCTTTTATCTGATGTTATACACTCTATAAGCAAAGCCCTTAGTATATAATATTCCTACTTAGCTACCTTACACACACTCATAATCTTTTTCCAATCAAGGTCAAAGTTCTTTTTAACATACGCTTTATGATGAGGGACGGTGCATTTTGAGCAGTTTTGATGGATGACGCCTTTGCCTGCAAACTTTTCGCCGTTGTTTATTTCACATCGGCTTAGGATTTTAAACTCATTGTATTCTCCTAGCCCCTCATCATTAAACCTGAAATTCGGGCATCCGCAAAGGTAGCAGTTTAACTTCTCCATCTCGTGGCACTTTTTACCATCTTTGTAAAGCGGACAAAAATCAATCTCCTCTTTTGCCATATTTTCATACTCAAAGTAATCGATTATCTGCTCTTTTGTGTAGCCGTTTGCGACAAGTTTATCAACAATTTTTTTATGTTTATCTGCATGTTTGTCAAACCATTCGTCATAACTCATAAAATCATTCCTCTTTTTTTGCTCTCAAGCCTATCGTACATCGCTAACATGTTATAGTAGTCGTTATGGAGTGTTATATCTATAAACAACTCCTCTTTTTGAAGTATGAGTTGCGCAAATTCTACTCTTGCCTGCGTAAAAATATTGAACAATCCCTCTTTGTAATCTTCAAAATCAAATCCCTCGTCATCCATACGAATCAGCTCTGCAACTACATGCCCGAGTCTATTTGCTCCAAACTCTAAAAGCTCCTGCGCCTGTTGAACATCATCCAAAAGCAGATATATCTGCGCTTTAAATTCCGCCATCGTGAAGTTATTTTTAAAGATAACGCCGATGTACTTTTCCATGTTCAAAGAGTCGTCAAGCGATTCGACGGCATCTAAAATATCCTCTGCATCATATTCGCTAAAGTTTAAAACCATATCACGGATGATTTTACCGCTGTTTTTGTTGTTATAGGTCAAATCCTGCACCGGATAGACTTCGGAAATACTCGGGATAATAATCTGGCAAGAGTAAAATCCAAGATAGTCGTACTCCCGCAAACATATCTCTTTATCCATCTCTTTTGCGATATTTACCAAAAAATCAAACTCATCTTCTATGCCGTCATATCTCCAAGGTGCGAACTCAAAGCTCTTAAGGGAGCTTAAAAAACCAAACCCGAGTTTTCCGTTTGAGTCTACAAAATGGGATTCGAGATTAAAGCTGTCGGCTACTATGCTCATATCGAATGTCGGGGTTTCAAATGTATCAAGACTCTCCAAATCACGCCCTTGCATAAGCTCCGTCATTGTCCTCTCCAAAGAGACTTCAAGTATCGGGTGCGCTCCGAAAGAGACAAAAAGGGTTGCATTTTTTGGGTTTATCAGCGAAATGGCAGTTACTGGAAACTTCCCGCCAAGCGAAGCATCAAGAATTTCTACGATGTAGCCTGACTCCCTAAGTGCCAAAAGGTCTCTGTAAACTCTCTCGTAAGATTTAACAACTTCATCGGGAAATTTCGGCAATGCGTATCCGTTTTTAATAATTTCGAGTTTTGCATACCGCTCATATATCTCGCTAAGAGCTTGAACCTGTGCCTCTTTTGGCGTATTTCCCGCGGCTAATCCGTTACTGACATATAGGTTGTTTAAGATATTTACCGGAAAATAAACTCTTTCGCCGCTAAAGAGTTTTTTAAAAGGCAGAGCAACTATTTTATCCGTAAAGTCGCTGTTGTAGTCAACCAAATCATCACCGCTGAGTTCACCGTCTGGGTCATAGATATCAAGCAGCTCTTCACTAAGATAGTCACCGCCAAACTCAAACAGCGCTTCATCGGGATAATATTTGCGATTTGGCAGATAAAAATCTGTAAAAAAATTATTTGTTTGGAGTCTCTCAATGTATTCGCCCAAAGCACTTGCTGTTGATGCCTCGCTGAGGATTCCTTTTCCGTTTGAGTAGATATGATTTGGTGCTTCGGCGGAGCTTAGATTTACGGAGTAGCAGTTAGCAAGAGGATGTTTTTGTTCCGACATCGTAGTTTTACAGCCGACATCCTCCAACACTTTTTGCATTTTTGAGATTGACTCCTCCAAGGGAGCGGTTTTTGATAAAAGTTTCACTGTTTTTTCCTAATAATCAGATATATAAAAAACGGTCCGCCGATAAGAGCGGTAACAATCCCTATCGGCACTTCACTTTGTGTCTGTAACGATCTTGTAATTGTGTCACAAAAAACCAAAAAAAAGCCTCCAAAGAGTGCGGTTTTAAAAATTCTGGCATTTATGGTCGAAGGGTATATTTTTAAAACTATATGCGGAGTTATAAGTCCGACAAAACCGATAGGTCCGCTAATGCTAACAAGCGTACCCACGGCAAAAGAGGAGATTAGAAGAAGCACTCTTGTTGCTTTTTTTGTATCTAAGCCTTTTAGTTTTGCGCTCTCATCCGAAATACCAAAGAGCTGAAGCTCAAATCTGTACGCATATATAACCGTAGTCAAAAGAGAGGCGATGAAACCGGCTACAAGCGGATTTTGCCATCCAATGATAGAGAGAGAACCCATAGTAAAACGGATAAGCATATCGTTTTGCATAGCGTCTCCCAGATAAAAGATTATCATAAGAGCGGAGGTGTAAAAGAGCGAGAGGGCAATTCCTAAGAGTAAAAGCGACTCATGTTGGGCATTTTTTAGAAATTTTGCCAGATAAAGAAGCAAGAACACCGTTAATATTGCTCCAAAAAATCCAAAAAGATGAACGGCGCTTATGCCAAAGAGCAGAGTTCCAAGCCCAAGTTTTATGGCAATTCCTGCACCCAAAACGGCACCGCTTGAAACTCCAAGAGTGTAAGGCGTCATAAGTGCATTACGAAAGAGCGTTTGAAACAGAAGTCCGCTAAGAGCAAGTATGACGCCTGCAAAAAAAGCAAACAGAACACGCGGCAAACGCAACTCAAAAAATATCTTTGAGCTAAGGGTAGAAAAATCCAAAACCTCGTTTATCTCAAGAGGCACCGCACCGATAAACGGCGAGATAACAAAAATAGCTATTAAAAAAAACCATACCAAAAACTTACTCATACTT
>CAYHRD010000136.1:0-5155 GCA_964358925.1 uncultured Sulfurimonas sp. | reverse complement strand
TTACCCTCTAGTATTTTAAATCGGAGAAATTTTATCCGATTTAACTTTTAACTCTATTATGCTTTTTAAAGTAGCAGTTTTATTTAAGGTTTGGTTTATATATTAGATTTTTTACAAAACTAGACCCTGAACTTGATTCAAGGTCTAGTTTTGAAGTTATGCAGAAGTCTAGTAACAGATTTTATTTGGTATGCATTCCCATCAAGGACGAGGAAAATTTTCAATAACATTTTGCTATAATGAAAAAAATTTATGGAGGTTTAGATGAATAAAGAACAAATTATAGATTATTTGAAAAATAAAAAACCATTCCTTCATGAGCAATTTGGGATAAGCAAAATAGGCTTGTTTGGTTCATATGCAAGAGGCGAATCAACCAAAAATAGTGATGTTGACATTATTTATGAGATAGACAAAAATAAAAAATTTTCAATGTTTGCATATTTAAAATTAAATCAATATCTTGAAGATAACTTTCATGCTAAAGTTGACCTTGTAAGAGGGGCTACAATCAAAGAATCACTAAAAAATTATATATCAAAAGATGTGATATATGTTTAATACAAACAGAGATTGGAAATTGTATGCAAAAGATATTTTGCAGGAGTGTGAAAATATCAAAAATTCACAGACGGCGTAACATATGAGGAGTTCACAGAGAATTTAGAAAAAGTGTATGCTGTCGCAAAAGCCTTTGAAAACATAGGTGAAGCGGTAAAGCAGCTTCCAAAAGAGATTACAAAAAATTATCCGAACATCCCGTGGAGCGAAATTGCTAAAATGAGAGATGTATTAACGCATCACTACTTCGGTTTAGATGATAAAGTCCTATGGGATACGCTAGACGAGGATTTTGAGCAGTTTTGGCAAACAGTAAAAGAAATATCTAAAAGTTAGTTTTATATGCAAGAAATGATGGCTGATACCAGTTTAATTTAGAAGCTAAAAATTTAACAATTTAAGTGTCTCTGAATGGTTTGTATAGTGAGCGCCTTTTGTATAAAATCCATATCTACATATTTATCTATATGCCCTGCGAACTCTTTTATCGCTTTTTCTTTATACTCTTTAAAATTATATCCCTCGTAGGTTTTATCTATTTTACAAAATAGTCTGTAACGAAACTCATCGTTTTCAAAAATCCCGTGCACAAAAGTTGCGTATAGATTTTTTTTCTTTATGACTCTCTTTTTTGCTACTCCATTGTGTATCTCGTACCCATCTATCATTGAGCCAAAAAGATAGTAGCACCCTTTTTTTAGAGTCTTCTCTTTGGCAAAAACAACCTCGCCCTTTATCCGCCCAAAACCAAAAATCTCTTTAAATTCGGACTCTACCGCGTCAGGGTCTAAAATCCTCTCAAACATCATCTCATAACCGCCGCAAATGGCTACTATTTTTTGTTTTTTTGAGCTTAAAATCTTCTCAAATCCCCGCTCTCTCAACCACAATAAATCATCAACCACTCTTTTGCTTCCCGGTAAAACTAGCACCTGACAAGTAGCTATATCACTCGCATTTGAGATAAAAACAAGCTCTATCTCCTTGTCCGCAACAAGAGGCTCAAAGTCCGTAAAATTGCTGATATGAGGGAGTTTTATAACGCCTACTTTTATCTTTGCTCTTGAATTGTCTTGAATATAGTTCATAATCGATTCGCTGTCTTCAAAACCGAGATTAAAGGGTTTAAACGGCACGACACCCAAAACTTTTATGCCGAACTTTTTCTCTATGATGACTCTTCCCTCATCAAAAAGAGTCATATCGCCTTGAAACTTGTTGACTATCACGCCTATAATATTCTCACGCAGTTTTTTCGGAAGCAGTTTATAAACACCGTAGATTGAGGCAAAAACTCCGCCTCGCTGGATATCCGCCACTAAAATAATCTTGGTGTTAAACTCCTCTGCTATGAAGATATTTGATAGGTCTTTATCCATCAAGTTTAGCTCAACGGGACTTCCCGCACCCTCGGCAACGATACAATCATACTCTTCTTTGAGCTTTAAAAACGCCTCTTTTACGATGGGTTGTAGAGTTTTTATATCGCGGTAATACTCCCAAACATCTTTGTTGCCGACACTTTTACCGTTAATAATGAGATGTGCTTTTGACTTTCCGCCAGATTTTAGCAAAATAGGGTTCATATACGAAGTTGTTTTAAGTCCTATTGCTTCTGCGGCAAAGTACTGTGGAATGGCAATCTCTCCGCCATCATCCGTTACTTGTGAGTTGTTAGATACATTTTGAGCTTTAAAGGGAGCAACACTAACTCCACGATGATGTAAAAGATAGGTTATAGCAAAGCTAAGAGTCGATTTTCCGGCATCACTGCTTGTGCCGAATATGCTAAGTGAGTTCATTTTTTTATTTTATCCAAAAAAGGATTATACTACTGAGTTTATAGGAAGATTTGTGTTTTAAAAAAGAGGAGAGAAAAACTCCATCCATAAAGCGGATGGAGTATAAAGTTAAAGATTTTTACTAATCTTAGTAAAGATCTTGACTTGGGTGGTTAGGTTTGCTAACTTCTGTGTTGCCATTGTTTGTATCGTAAGTTACGATGTTGTCAGCTTGTAAAGCACCTAATGTAAGAGCGATTAATAAAATGATGTTTTTCATCTTGTTTCCTTTGTTAAGAGAGCGTTACCCTCTAGTATTTTTAAATCGGAGAAATTTTATCCGATTTAACTTTTAGGCTTATTACTGTTTTATAAGTAGCAATTTTTTTTAAGATTATATTATGCTAAGAGTAACTTATTTATATGCGTTACACCTTTCCATCGCTCCCATACTCCTGCGTGGGAATCTGTATTTCAGGTTATTTTTCTATCCTATTTTGTGTCATTTTGGAACATTAACTCTTTATATATTTATTTAACATTTGTTTAACCATGTTATAACCAAACTTATAATATAAGTACATATATGGAACTATAAATGCTGTATTTAAATTGTTCTGATATGAATTTAATATGGAGTTGTTATTATGAAAAGAACTATCGCAAACACAAATAACTATTTTTCTTCTTCTGTTAAAAAACAAACAATGATTGTAAATTCTGTATATACTTCTGCTAAGGTTGAAGGTTCTAAAACAACAAAAAAAGAACTTAAAGAACATTATAAGCTTATCCATTCATAATTTCCTCAATTTTTGATTTCAACAACTCTCTCATAGGCTCATAATCACAATTATAGCCTTGATGAACTTTTTCTATGTAGTTATCGCCATTTTTTAAATTTAATCCTATCATTGGAAAACTATTTTTAGCCAAAATAATATCACATACCAATCTACTCAGCCTGCCATTACCTTCTCTAAATGGATGCATGAAAAGAAACTCACTAATAAACTGAGCCAAATCTAAAGTAATTATATCTATATCATCATAGTTAGCTTTACTAATCTTTACAATCAACTCATCAAGCTGAGGAATAGCCTCTAAAAATTCTAATCGCCAACACCAAGCTTCATCTCCACCACCTTTGCTCATCTCAACAGTTCTTAAATCACCGGCAAAAGGGTATATAGTTTTAAAAACTGCTTTATGCCATTTTTTAATTGTGTTAAAATTGAAAGATTTTGATATATCAAGGTTATCTACCAAATAATCATAAACCTCTAAGAGCTTTAAATCTTCTTCTTTTTGAATTAAATCTTGATTTGTTGATTTTAAATAGTTAATACAAACACCTTTTGATGTTGTAATAGTTTGTATGTTTTTGCTATCCCAATTATTCCAAGGGTTTTTAGTAATATCCTTATCATCTATAAAACTACACTCATCTGTTTTAGTATTTAAGATGCTTAACGGAGGTTTTTTTTCACTAAAATATTTTCTATCACTCTCATACCAATATTGGTATATTTTAGGTTTCTTCAGCTTGAAAGCATATAGTAAATATTTTGTTTTTGTCATATTAATCAGCTTTTTCTTCGACTGATGAGTCAATGAGTATAAAATCATTATAATTTCTAAAGTTTGTTAGATTATTGTGTGTATATTCATCAATCACATTCATTATTTCATCATAACCTGTATCGCCATAATGATAAAACATCAATTTTAATCTTCTAAGATTAAAAGTAAGGCTAAGAATATAATTTTTAAAATATGAACTATCAGTTACTCCAAGAGAATGCCCAAATAAAACTAAATCGTTGTCATGAGTTAGGTAATTTCCAATATCAGATTTTCCAAAATTTCTATTATATGATTTCTTAAGAAAAATATGATTTTGAACTACTCCTGCTTTGTCTTCAACACCAAAAATAATATCTTGTGTTTCCACCGAGCCATGAACATGTGAATGTTTACTTTCGATATTATCAATTCCTAATAATTTAGCAACTTTAAATACAGAATTAGTGTAGTTAAAATTAAAAATTATATCAGCAGTATTGATTTCATTTTTAATCATTTCAAAGGCTTTTGAATTTTGGTTAATTTCTCCATCTTGAGCTTCTCTTAAATAATCCATTAGTGCTGTTTTAAAAACTTGAAAATCATTTTTTACATTTATACTTCCTTGATATACAACAGTTACAGCCATAGAATATTCGGTTAGCTCTTTTTCAATATCTACCCAATTAATTGATTGATTATTTTTGTTTAAATATGTTGCCAATGAATTGTTTTTTTCAACTAATGAAATAAAATAACCACTTTCCATAAAATCTTTATAACTAGTTTTAAGTCCAAGATTTAAATCAAATCCATTTCCAATAATGATAATTTTCATATACCACGCTCCACAATCCCAATCTCTTCATCGCTCAGGTCGTAGAGTTTATAGACCATTTCGTCTATCTCTTTGTCGGTTGTGGCTATCTCATCTTTTAATCTACATGTTAAAATTTTATCGTTCTCAAAAATGGCTTGCCACTCTTGTTTGAAGTTGCGTTCTGCTAGTTTGTCGGCAAATTTTAGTTTCTTTGCTTTTGCGTATTCGCTCACAAACTCCTCAAACTCCAGCTCCTCAAAATTTTGCAGTTTCTTTGTCAGTTTTTCTAACCCCAGCTCATTTGTAAAGTTTTGTTTTGTCTCTTGGAGTTGTTTGTTAAGTGCGAGCATTTTGTCGGCTTTTTGGATAAATAATTCTTGATTGTCGATTTTAGGAATCTTTAACGGCTCAATCGCTTGTACACTTA
>CAYHRD010000135.1:0-5312 GCA_964358925.1 uncultured Sulfurimonas sp. | reverse complement strand
AAATTTATAACTATCGACTTACCGATAGTCGTAAACGACGACAGCGTTACAACACAGAGTGATTTAAAACCAAAAGATCAATCTAATGAAATATTAAAAATGAGCGTTGCTGCCGTAATAGCTTTTCTGGCTCTTGTTATGCTTATATGGAAAAAAAATTATATCTACCTAATTTTTGTTATTATTCCTCTTTCATATGTTCTCTATGTAGGTGTTCCGTCTAAAGAGGTATGCATAAAAGAGGGAGCAAAAATATATCTGCTTCCTGTTGCAAACGGAACAATATTTGAAACAACCAAAAGCAAATACAATCTGCAAAAAGAGGAAGAAGTAAAAGGCTGGATTAAAGTACAACTAGAAAACAAAAAGATAGGTTGGGTGAAAAATGAAGATATTTGCTCACATTAGTTGGTTATTTGCAACAATAGTAATAGCAATGTCTCTTACTATTATGATTGTAACTTTTTATATGCTGCCTAGACCATATAGTAGAAAATTTTCCGCATGGCTTATCAGGGTTGCTATATTTTTCAGAGTAAAAGTAGAGGGCAAAGAAGACCCTGAAGCTCAAATGTTTTTACTAAATCACCAAAGCGATTTAGATATAGTAGTGTTAGAGACGATAACTTCAAGAGATATCGCTTGGGTAGCCAAAAAAGAGCTCTTTAATATACCTTTTTTTGGTTTAGCACTTAAACTGCCTCAAGATATAGCAGTTGAGAGGGAGAGTAAAACATCGCTTATAAAACTTCTAAAAGATGCAAAACATGTTCTTAAAACAAACCGCGTAATAGCTATGTTTCCCGAGGGTACGCGTTCTACAAAAGATACAATGCTCCCTTTTAAATCCGGCGCAAAGATAGTAGCCGATGCAAACAAACTTCGCGTTCAGCCCGTAGTGCTTATGCAAAGTGGAAAATATTATAATACAAAAAAATTTTACTACAAACCGGGGCGTATAAAAGCAATCTTTTTGGAGTCATTTACGGCAGATAAAAGCGATGAGAATTGGCTTAGCGACTTACGAATAAAAATGCAGAAGGTATACGATGATGAGCTGGCAAACAATCCTAGCAGTAGGTAGCGGCGGCTTTATCGGTGCGGTACTGCGTGCTTATCTAAACGGCGTTATATCTCACAAAATGCCTCATGATTTACCTTTTGGAACTCTTGGAGTAAATCTAATAGGTAGTTTTATAATAGGTATACTCATAGCCTATTTTATGTATACGACTATTTTCCCAATGCATGTAAAATCTTTTTTAACCACAGGTATCTTGGGCGGACTTACAACTTACTCTACATTCGCGATTGAGAGTTTCTTGCTTCTAAACAGCGGACAAATCGCTCTGGCTCTTGCGAATATCGCTCTTAATGCTTTTGGTTCTATCTTTATGGCAGGCGGCGGTTTTTATATAGTAAAGTATTTTTTAAAATAAAGAGCAAAAGATGAAAATAGTTTTTCAAATACTTCTGTTTTGCACAATCATATACGGTGCGGACGCTCAAGATGCAAAAACAGAGGGTGAAATAAAAGTCATTCATGTTCTTAGCGATAAAAGTAATAAGTATGCTCCCGAAGACGGAAGCGCTTATCTTTTAAAGCTAAAATATATCTCTGAGGATTTTTATGAAGGTCTTCATTTTGGCATAGGAGCCTACGCAAACGGAGATACGGGTCTCACAGACTGGGATGGCAAAAATAACGCTTTAGGGCTTTTTAGCCAACCAAAAGGCGACGCAAGCGTTGTTTTTGGCGAGTTATATCTTCACTATAAAAACAGAACAACAGATGCAACTCTCGGGCAAGGGCTTTTAGATACGCCTTTAACAAAAATCAGCACAACCCTTACTCCAAATTTCTATCAAGTGGTTTTTTTTAAAAACTCTCTTAATGAAAATGTCAGCCTCTCTCTTGGACATATAAATGCAATCTCCTTTGGTTCACAAGGCGCTACCGATTGGGCTTTAGTGGGAGAACAGACAAAAACTGCAGGCGCTGCGGTACCGATGAAATCACAATCCATAAACGGAGTCGAGCAGGCAAAATTTATAAGTATTGCTGAGGCAGCAGGGGGTGAAGATACCAAAGGAATAAGCTTTATAGGCTTAGAACATCGGCTCTGCGATTCATTTTCATACAGAGCGTGGAACTACACGGCATATGATTTTGCAAATAGTTTCTATATGGACACAAGCTATAAAACAGAATTTGCAAATTTAGCAAAACTATCTTTTGGCGCACAGCTCCTTGCTCAAAAATCTATCGGAAAAAATTACGGCAATATCCAAAACTCTTTTTTAATGGGCGGTTTTGAAGCAAAAATAGCAGATTCCATAAAGTTTCTCTCACTCTCTGTAAATAAATCAAATGATGCCGAGTATTTCAATGCGTGGGGTTCAGACCCGGCTTACACAAGTTCCATATTTTCAAGAAATGTTTATAGGCGCGATGTTTGGGCATACAAAACAGCCTTAGGGTACACCCTCTCAAGCAAACTTGGCTTTTTAGCTAGCTTTGCTTATTATGAAAAATCAAAAACTATCGGCTGGGGAAGTCTTGCAGCTGCAAAAGCGGCGTATGAGTCAGATTTGGCAATAAGCTATAAACCTATAAAAAATCTTACGCTTAAGCTAGTTAGTTTTATCAAAAGAAGCGAATATGACGGAGTTGCAACGGGTGAAAGAGCCGAAAAACAGATGAATAATATCAGCGTAATCGCTTCTTATCTATTTTGAGTTTGGCATAACTGTTTAAAACATTTTATAAAAGCTACCGGGTCTTTACGGTTTCAGGTTGTTTCATGCTATTTACTTTTACTCAAGTTGCAAAAACATTCTGTAATTTCCGCCAATGTCTCATAGTTTGGTTCAACATAAATTTTATTTGAGACTTTTGTCATTTTTATTAGTTTGGCATCTTTTAACTCTTTTAAATGTCTTGAGATAGTCGGTAAAGAGTAGTTAAATTCTGAAGCGATGGTCCCTACGCAGGTAGCTTGTTTTATGATATTGTCAGTTTTAATAGTAGCATCAATGCTGCATACATAAGGAGTATTTAAAACATTTTTAAAAATCATAAATCTTGTACTATTCCCGAGCGCTTTAAAAACTTTGACTTTATCTTCCATATTTAACATCTATATCCTTAAGAACAAAAGTTATTTTATTGTACCATACAAAGGAATATTTAGCCAAATAGTAAAGTTTAAAAAGGCTGACAATGATTAAATTTGCTATGTCGTATGGTATTTTAGCAAATTGGGTAATTGATAGCGATAAGGTCTTGACTTTTTGGAGTAGGTATAAAAACCACTAAAAGAATACCTTATCAAAGCATAATAATCTCATCCGCACACCACTCGGCCAAATCCAAATCATGCGTGATAAGCAACATTCCCATTCTATCAAGGTGTTTTACGAGCATACTCATAACCTCTAGCTGGATAACATTGTCAAGTGCGGAAGTCGGCTCATCTAGCAGAAGCAAATCCGGTTTCATTAGCATTGCTCTAAGAATGGAGGCGCGTTGAAGCTGTCCGCCTGAGAGTTCATGCGGGAGTTTTAAAAGCAGTTCATAATCAAGATTTATATTTTTTAGATAAAGTTCAAGCTCATCAAGCTTTGCTACATCTTTTATCTGATTTAAGAGTGTATAGCTTGGATGAAATGAGCTGTATGGGTCTTGAAAAACTTCTGAGCAAAATGAGCTTTTTATCGATCCTTTAAGCGGTTTCATGTTTTTTAAAATAAGTTCAAAGAGTGTACTTTTTCCTGCTCCGCTTGCTCCCACAATGGCTTTTATTTCGCCCTTTTTTAAAGAAAATGAGAGGTTATCAAAAAGCAAAGACTCTTTTTTGTAGCCAAAAGAGAGATTATTAACTTCTAATACGCTATTCAACTATCAACTCTTATGAAGTGTTTGATAGACTTTTTCAAGTTCAGCATAAAGTGCTTGAGGAGCAAGAGAGCTATTTGCATCCAAGACTCTCTTCATAACGACATTGTCCTCTTTGCCATCCCAAACTTTTATATAAGAACCATCTTTATAACCGTGGTCTTGTCTAAACTGATTTAAAATATTTTTTCCGACATAAAGTTTATAGAGAGTCTCTAAATTTAATCCGCTCATATCCACCAAATCAAAGAAATCTGAGATAAGTTTTTCAAGGTTTAGCGTCTCTTTTGAGAGCGTATCAAGCATAATGGATTCAATATTTTGGATAATTTCACCCTGCGCGGCGAAGAGTTCATTTTGAGTATCTATCTTGCTAAAAGTGTTTAAATTAGATATATTAAGTGCCAATTCTTCTAGTGTGCCTCTGTGTGTTTGCGCATAGTTCTCTATCGCCAAACTCATAATAAAATGCCAAACATCGACAACTTCTATCTGCAAATTAGCCCAATCCGCCTCTTTGTCGATGTTTTTCCAGTGTTTCCAAGAAAAACTATCTATCATTTCGGCGCACTCCATGTAGATACATCTCTTCCAGTTGATAACTTTGCCGTTTTTTGTAATGCCGTCAGTCCATTTTTCTCCGTTTGTAGCCTCGTTTAAAGTTGCTTGGAGTTGTAGCATAAGTAATATTTTATCCATAATTCTCTCATTAAAAATTTTTCTCTATTGTACCAAATATGCTAAAATAGCGAACTTAAAACCGAGATTTGTATGAAAAGAATTAATTGTAGAAGATGTGAATACTATTTTGTTACATGGGAAGCGCCAAGACCTCACGGGTGCAAGGCGTATGGGTTTAAATCGCCGCAAATTCCCTCTATGTTAGTGTTTCAAAGCAGTGGAAGCGAATGTACTATGTTTAAAGAGAAGAATTTGTCCAAATAATCTTTTTGCCAAAACCAATAGTATTATCCGTTAATTTAAAATAGTTTATTTTTATCTGCCACAATTTTGGATTCATCGCAAGCGCATAAGGAAAATTTTTAAAGTATAGCTTTTTTAACTCAGCATCCTCTAAAAGCAAAAAGTCGCCTCTAAACTGAATTCCCTCTATTTTACCCACTATTTTTGTCTCCAAAACAACCGCTCCGGCAACTTTTGGATTTTTTGTTATATTTTTTATATGTGTCGTATCATCACTACTTGCTACAACAAAAGCGATTTTTTCTATATCAAATGCGTAAAAAAGGTTACATGCGCTAAGCTCTTGCACATCCGCAGTGGCAAGCGTAAGGACATGGTGTTTTTGTAAAAAAGAGTCTATCTTTTTAAGATCGTTTTGCATTGAAACCTTTGTATAGATACTTTTCTAAATCTTCTAATGAGTACATATCTCTCTTTTTCAACATAAGTT
>CAYHRD010000134.1:0-5326 GCA_964358925.1 uncultured Sulfurimonas sp. | reverse complement strand
CAATGCTGTTGCTTGCCTCATTTGCAGTGCTTTGCGACATAGTAGATATTTTGCTTATCTCTTCTGATTTACTAAGCAGGTTATCTTGAATAACTTTTAGACCATGAGCTATGCCTCCGCCCAAATCATGAAGTTTTTGAGTAAAATCTCCTCTTATTTGAAGCTTATGCCCTTTTTCGATATCTTTAACGGAATTATTTATAGTCTCGGCTGCCGCGGCTAATGTCGGGTTTAAGCCCTCAGTTTTGGCATAGTAAGATGTATTGATGTCCGATGCAATATCGATGGCTTTCATCGTCTCTTGCATATAGTATCTTGCTTGAAAAAGCAGAGAGTTAAACTCTTCACCCAGTTTTTTAATCTCACCGTATCCTATAACAGGAGCAAGAGAATCAAGATTTCCCGCCGATGCTTTTGTCATTGTAACAGTTACCTCTTCGATGGATTGTTTCACTATAAGAAGTTGAGAACGCAGATATAATGCCAATGCTATATGAACTGCTATCATTGCAATAACGATAGCTGAAGAACCGAATAGAAAAATTTCTACAAAAAAACCTATAACAAAAAGTATAAGCTGTAGTAAGTTAGAAAGAGCGACATTTTGCAAAGTAGAAGAATTCATAAACACCCCAAGTATTAAAATTTGTGATGTGATAATACTCTAAGGATAAAATAAAGTCAATAATAATTTTTTAAAATTCTTCCATAAGTTCTTTATTAGGTTTTCCGATATAGTAACCTTGAACGAAATCGACTCCCATTTTCTCTAACAACTCCAAAGAATCTTTGTCCTCTACATACTCGGCAATCGTTTTGAGCCCAAGGTTTGAAGCAAAGTTGATGATGGTTTTTACGATTACTCTTGAGTTCTCATCGGTTGTTATAAACTTAACAAGCGATGAGTCAATCTTGATATAGTCGACATTTAGCTCAAATATATGTGAAAAGTTGGAGTAGCCGCTTCCAAAATCATCGATTGCAACTTTACAACCATACTTTTTAACCTCTTTTATAAAGTTTTTTATCTCTTGGTAGTTCTCTATCTTGTCACTCTCTAAAATCTCAAAAACAACCCTTGTAGATCCTTTAAAGTCCTCTAATTTATTTAGTATAAACTTCATTGTCTCCGAATTTTGTATATCTAAAATGGAGAGATTGAGTGAGAACTCAAAATTTTTATCCTCAAAAAATGCAAACGACTTATTAATCATTGCCAGCGTAATCTCAGGATATAGTTTGGACTTGATAGCGGTATCTAAAAATGCATAAGGCGCTATAACGGTGCCGTCTTGCGTAACTATTCTGGCAAGAGACTCATACTTCTCTATCTTTTTAGATCTGATATTGTATATAGGTTGAAAAAACGGTGTTATTTGGTTGAGTTTAATCGCATTTTTTAGAGTCAAAAGAGCATCGGCGTTTTTAGCAATCTGCTCTTTTGCATTAAAAGAGTTTTCATAAATGACGATACTTTTTGCGTGTTTTTTAGCAGTCTGAAGTGCGGTATTCGCCTTAACGAGTATGGAAGCTTTGCCTGAAGCTATCCCGCAACTAAATGTAACAAGGATGGATTGCCCCTCTATACCGAATTTTATCTCGTTTATGTTTTGTACAAGATTTTGTATGGTCTCTAAGAATTTCTCTTGAGTCATATCGGTAGTCGTAAAGATTGCAAACTCATCGTTTGGCAGTTTGTAGACAAAGTTGGTCTCTTTGCAAAATTTTTGCATCTCTTTTGACACTTGGATTAGGAGTTCATCTCCTATATCATAACCATAGAGGTCGTTTACATCTTTAAACGAGTCTATATTTATAAGTGCTAAATGAGATGAGTATATATTTTTGCTCTGCTCAATATCGTCCATA
Source organism: uncultured Sulfurimonas sp. (assembly GCA_964358925.1). GTDB lineage: Bacteria > Campylobacterota > Campylobacteria > Campylobacterales > Sulfurimonadaceae > Sulfurimonas. Next base: position 3,457 of record CAYHRD010000134.1, on the reverse strand, counting down.
AGTTTTAGTCTGTTTGGCAGATTTGTAAGAGTGTCATGGAGCAGTGAATTTTTTAGCTCATCAGTCTTCTCTTTTACTTTTTCTTCAAGAGCAATATTTATTTTTTTAGATTCTCTAATGATGAAAGAGATACCAAGAAAGAGAAGAATAAAAAGGATAAAATCATAGAAAACAGATCTTATGAAATTTCTGAAAAAATAGCTATCCAGATTTTCTGATGGAATCTGAATGCTTATGATGCCTCTTACTTCTCCGAGTTTGTAGTCATACGCATTTTCGTAACTGTTTTGTATATAAAGCGGTGCATCCTCTTTTTTGCCGTGACATTTTAAACACTTCTCTTCAACTTTTAAGACACTTGCATATTGATAAAGCCCGCTCTTTTCATTATTAAAATAGCTATTTTTATCTAAATTTTTTTTGAAAAACTGTATCGCTTTTAGCTCATTTTGATCTGCCTGATTTTTGCTGTTTCTTGCACGATCGGATACGGTTTTTACCGTTATGTTTAGAGGATTGTTCTTTGAAAAGTTGCTTGCTATGATGTGTGAGCTAAAAGCCGGAAGACCTTTGAGCGTTTTTTCGTTTAGTTCTATCGTGCCGTCAAAGAAAAGTTTTTGGTAGTAGAGTCTATTTTCAATGGCGTAACTATTTAAAACTTCCGCTTCTTTTTTGGCAAAATCGGCTTCTCTGTCTTTTACTTCAAAATAGGTATATGTAATTTTAATGATGCCAACAAATAAAAAGACAAAAGGAATGATTCTTAAAATATTGTTGTTAAAGTTGTACATACATTGAACCGCGCTTTTATAGTTTAGAGGTGCAGAACACACTTCTAATACATTATAGCAAAAAACGGTATTTTCGGCGCAAAAAGTAGTCTAAGAGTTTATTTTTATGATTGCATTTGGAAAAATAGTGCCATCAACTCCCAAAAGTGCTAACTCTTCTATATCATTCTCTTCTTCGATAAGAGCTAAAACTTTTGCATCAAAAAGATAATTCTCCGCTACATTTTGAGCAGTTTTTGCAAGCTCTTTTTCAACTACTATATATTTTGCGCCAAAAGATGAGGCGTATAACAGTTGAGTAATATTTTCTACATATAAAGCAATCGGCATTGAGTTGAGAGCGGCGTGACTTATGATATCTAAATTTTCTTCGCTAAACTCTATATAAAGGGTTGAAGAGGGCGGAGTATTTAGTATCGCCTCAATGGAGCAAATATGGTAAAAGTTTTCATTCTCTATAAATCTATGTCCAAAAAATATCATTTTATCTTCTTTACGCACTCTTTAGAGCAGTAGTATTTTCCGTTACTTAAAAGTGCATCATTAAGTTCACAGTAGATTTTGCAGGTAGAACATTCAATCATCTCATTTGCTCTCTCTTTCTCTTTTTGTTTCTCCTCTTTAGCCTCTTTTTTAGAGTTTAGGGCAGCCGCTTTGTTTTTCTTATAGATAAAATATAGTAATGCGATGATGCCTGCTATAACTAAAATTTTGAGTATCATATATCTTCTCCTATAAGTAAATAGTGTCTATTTTGCGTTTTTATTATTCTGTATTTCAGGTCACTTGGAACTTCATCATAAACCCTCTCTCCTTTGTAAAAAAGAAGTTTTGAGTTTTCATCGCGAAAGTTTTCGCTTAGTTTTAGAAGCATATCCGTATCTGTAACGGCTCTTGAAGTGACAAGTTCAAAAATCTCACTCGGCATCTCTTCGACTTTTTTTTGTATGACTTTTACATTAGCAAGCCCCAAATCGGCTTTTATAAACTGTAAGAAACTTGCTCTTTTTGCCAAAGGCTCTACAAGAGTTACCTGTGTGTCAGGAAGTCCCATAGCTAAAATCAAACCGGGGAAACCCGCACCGGTGCCAATGTCTAAAAGATTTTTTACTTTCGGCAGAAAAGTTATAGGATATATGGAGTCGTAAATAAACTCATCAATGGTTTTCTCATCTTTCGCACCCGTTAAATTGTGAACTCTGTTCCAAGCAAAGAGGTGTTCTTTATACTTTTGGATATTATAAAAAAGGTTATCGGGCAACTCGGTGTCAAGTTCAAGCAGTGCGGTTTTTAAATTCAAAAATTTATCCTTTTATCTTATGTTACAATCCCCTAAAGCAGGTGTCCCATACTCTCTTTTTTTACATTTAAGTAGGCTTCATTATGTGGATTTGATTTCATAATAATGGATACTCTTTGCACAATCTCAATATCGCTTAGTGAATCTATCTTTTTTGGGTTATTTGTTAGAAGTTTGATTTTTTTGATACCGAAATGCGCAAGTATAAAAGGAACAATCTCATAAGTTCTCTCATCGGCATCAAACCCCAATTGATGATTTGCTTCAATGGTATTTAGACCTTTGTCTTGCAGGGCATAAGCGTTTATCTTGTTTAAAAGACCTATATTTCTGCCCTCTTGTCTTAGATAAATTACCATACCGTTTGTTTTTGATGCGAGCTTTAGAGCGTGTTCTAGCTGGTCACCGCAATCACACTTTAAACTCCCCATGGCATCACCGGTTAAACACTCTGAGTGAACTCTGACTATGGGGATTTCATCTAAGGGCACTTTGTATATAACAAGATGCTCTCTGCAACCCTCTTTAAAGACTTTGACCTTAAAATCACCAAATTTTGATGGTAAATTTGCTACTTCAGAAATCTCTATTTTCAATAAATTTGTCCTAACTTTAACTTTAAAAAGGTAAAATATTTTTTTAAAAATTATAGCTAAAAAGGTTTAATAATGTTTCAAAGATTTCGTAGAACTCGCTTAAATAGTCATCTTCGCGCATTAGTTCGTGAAACAAGCGTAAGTGTCAATGATTTTATCTATCCGCTTTTTGTTCGTTCAGGTGAGAAAATCAAAACAGAGATTGCATCTATGCCGGGCGTATTTCAGATGAGTATCGACGAAGTTTTAAAAGAATGCGAAGAGCTAAAAAAACTCGGACTTTACGCGATTATACTCTTTGGGATTCCTGATGTAAAAGACTCCGTCGGTTCGGACTCTTTGTGTGAACACGGTATCATCGCAAAAGCAATTAGAGCTATAAAAGAGGCTCATCCTGAAATGTTTGTAGTGACGGATTTGTGTTTTTGCGAGTACACCGACCATGGGCATTGCGGAATTATAGATACAAAAACTCAAAGCGTAAACAATGATGCAACACTTAAAATATCTGCTCAGCAGGCTATCGTTCATGCAAAAGCGGGAGCGGATATGATAGCACCATCAGGTATGATGGACGGGATAATCCAAGCATTAAGAGAAGCTCTTGATAGCGCAGGATATGAAAACATGCCTATTATGAGTTACTCGACAAAATTTGCTTCAGGGTATTATGGACCGTTTCGCGATGTAGCGGAGTCCGCTCCCTCTTTTGGAGATCGTGCATCGTATCAGATGGATCCTGCAAATAGAAGAGAGGCGATAGCTGAAAG
>CAYHRD010000133.1:0-5374 GCA_964358925.1 uncultured Sulfurimonas sp. | reverse complement strand
TGGGAGATTGCCGTGCTTGTCATTGCCGTTGCCGCCCTTGTCATTGCGAACGAAGCGCGGCAATCTCAAGCGTGGCAACGGCAATCTATATTTGCTCCAAAGACTCCAAGTAACTAAAACAGAAAGATTAACAAATGTACGGTCAAAGAACCTTTCAATAATGAACTTAAATCTAAAATCAAAACTGCTCTTTTTATCAATCATACCTCTGCTTTTTGTTATAGTTTTATCATCTATAATTTTATTTGAACTTTTTGATAACAAAAAAAATCTTGAACTTACAAAGTATAGAATCCTTGAAGCAGAAGCGATATCTAAAGTTATCCACTATATGCAGATAGAAAGAGGTATGACGGCAGGATTTATTGCAAGCGAATATTTAAATAGCAAAGATGACAAACTTTTATCGGCGATGTATGATTTGGACAAAGCTATAGATGAAGCAAAATTTATATTTTTACATATTTCACAAAACAGCACTAGCCATATTTTAGATGTACTTGAGAGTATTAGAACAAACAGAAAAAGTATCTATCTTCTAAATATGTCGATTTCTGATGCCAAAGATTATTACACCAAAAATATAACAACTCTTCTTAATTTTATCAAAACTATACCGACAACTATGAACGGTAAAGAGAACAGAACATACATAGCCACTTACAATCACCTCTCAACGGCTAAAGAGGCACTAGGACAAATCAGAGCAGCCCTAAATGAGGTCTTTACCACTAACAAATTTCCAGATAACCTTTTTTTATCTTTTGCGGGTAATTTAGAAATATACAAATCAAACAGTGATAGCTTTGAACTTATTTCACCTGCCCAACTGCTTGCTTTTCACAATAGCAACTTCGATAATCCGGTTATCAAAGAGACATTTAAAATGATTTATGATGCCATAAAAAATAAGGAGGGCAGAAATTTTAATACTTCAGCATCTCTTTGGTTTGAAAAAGCAACAGAGTCTATCAACCTACTTAAAAAAACTGAAGATGAACTTTTTAAATATGTAACCAAATCGATAAACGAAAAACTGGATTCAATTTTTTATAAAATAGCCCTACTTATCTTCTCTTTAACCATTACCGCCGTATTAATTACTATTTTAATGGTGCTTGTTATAAGAAAAATACTCTCATCAACAAGCATGTTGGAGAAAGAATACGGTGACTCTCTTTTACTCTTAGAACAGTACAAAACAACGGTTGAAAAAAGCTTTATCGTCACAAAAACAGATGCAAAAGGTATTATCACTCATGTAAACGGTGAGTTTTGCAAGATAAGCGGATATTCAAAAGAGGAACTATTAGGAAAACCTCACAGCATAGTAAGACATCCCGATACACCAAAAGAGATATTCAAATCTATGTGGCATACTATAAAAGAGCTAAAAGAGCCGTGGTCGGGCGAGATACAAAATCGCAATAAAAATGGCACTTCATATTGGGTTAAAGCTATTATAAACCCGATTATGGACAGCAACGGCAAAATAGTAGAATATATCTGCATCAGGTCAAACATAACAGAGATAAAAGAGGCATCAAATATTGATTTTATGACGGGCTATGGAAACAGAACAAAGTTAAACAACGATATAAGCAAACTGCAAAATATCTCTTTAGCGATTTTTAATCTTGATAATTTTAGACAAATCAATGATTTTTATGGGCATGAGTTTGGAAATAAAATTATTATCTCAATCGCAAATAAAATACACGGCTTGATTTTTGATGATGAAAATTTAAGATTTTATAGACTTCAAGGAGATTAATTTGTAATTTTATCTACCTCTTACTCCTAATATGCTTTTTAATCGGTAGTAAAGAGTGTTCTAATAAGCATAAATGAGAGTATAAACATAGATGAAGAGCAGATACTGACTTCTTGCAGCTGCGGCATCTCTTTTGAGGACAAAGAGCATATTTTATCAAGTGCAAATATGGCACTAAAAATCGCAAAAAAAAGTAACACAAATTTCTTAGTTTACAATGAAGATATCTCTCTTAACAATGAGTATAAAAATAACTTACACTGGGCTAAAAAACTCTCCGATGCTATAAAAAAAAAGAACATCATTACCTACTATCAGCCAATCGTAAACAACTCAAACTTAGCGCATGAAAAGTATGAATCATTAGTACGAATGAGAGATGAAGATAAGATTATACCTCCGTTTTTCTTTTTAGAAGTTGCTAAACAAACCAGACAATACTTTGACATCACAAAAGCGGTAATTCATCAATCCTTTGAGATGTTTAAAGACAAAGATATAGAGTTCTCCATAAATCTATCCATCAATGATATACTAGAAGTTCAAATATCTAACTATATTTTAACGATGCTCCAAGAGTATAACATCGGACAAAAAGTAGTTTTTGAGATAGTAGAATCAGAATCAATCGAAAATTTTGAGGGCGTCATAAACTTCATAAATCAGGTAAAAAACTATAACTGTAAAATAGCAATAGATGACTTCGGTACTGGATACAGCAACTTTGAGTACCTCATAAAACTCAAAGCCGACTACTTAAAGATAGACGGCTCGCTCATCAAAAATCTTGATAAGGATAAAAATGCTTTTATAGTTGTCTCAACAATAGTTGAATTTTCAAAAAAACTTGGTATGAAGACAATAGCAGAGTTTGTAGAAAATGAAGAAATATTTAATATTGTAAGAGAGATGGGAATCGACTACTCTCAAGGGTATTATTTCTCAGCTCCTAAAGAGAGTCTGGTATGAAAACACCTAATAAAATAGTTATCATAGGTGCTTCTACGGGAGGACCCAAGCAGATAGAAAATATTATCGAATCACTTCATAAACTTTCTAATACGACCGTGATTATCGCCCAGCATATGGCAGCGGATTTTATACCGAGTTTTATCAAAAGGCTTCAAGAACACGGCATAAATTCTGTAGCTCTTGCAAACAATGATAGTGTAGTTGAAGCCGGAAATATATATCTCTGTTCAGGCGTTACCATAATAAAAAAGAATGGTTATGAGCTGATTTTTTGCGTTGAGCCATCAAAGGAACATAGATATAATCCCGACATAAACTCTGTTTTTAAATCCCTTGCTTCTTTTGCAAAAGAGATAAAAATATTAGGAGTTATTTTAACGGGTATAGGCGATGACGGAGTGGAAGGATGTAAAGAGCTATCGCTTATGGGTGCTTTAGCCATTACCCAAGATGCTCAAAGTGCCATAGTTGACGGTATGCCATGCAGGGCAAGAAAAGAGATTTTAGACATTGAAATATCGGATATTGAGGGAATTAGAGAAAAAATAAAGGGGTTTTGCAGCTGATGTTTAGTTTTTTTAGAAAAAAAGAGACGGTTACTAATAAAGCAAAAGAGGATTTAGCACATGACTATAACGATGTAAGAGCGGTTGCCGAATACTTTAAAAACGAAACAGGTGTAACATTTGACAAACAAGAGTCCATCTTAAAAAATAAGGTAACTACTTTTTGCAAACATAGAAGAATCGGCTCATTTATAAAACTTCTTGAGAAAATAAAATATGACAATGCGCTTAAACAAGAGCTTATAGACGCACTGACAACAAACGAAACATTCTTTTATAGAGAGTTTAGGCAGATAGAGGAACTAGTTAAACTAGTAAAAAACAGCGGCAAAAGAGTAGATATTTTATGCGCACCCTGTGCCACGGGAGAAGAGTCTTACAGTATTGCAATTGCTCTGCTTGAAGCTGGCGTGGCTCAAAGCAGTTTTCACATAACAGGAATAGACATCAACTCGGATGCCATAAATAGAGCAAAAGAAGCTATCTACAAAGAGAGAAATATAAGAAATTTATCTACCCAAATAATTGATAGGTATTTTACAAAAAAAGAGAATTTATATGTTTTAAAAGATAGCGTTAAATCGCTTGTGGCTTTTAAGACGCTAAATCTATTTGACCCGTCATTTTCCGCTATCGGGAAGTTTGATTTTATATTTTCAAGAAATATGATTATATATTTTGATAAAGATACGAAATTAAAAGCTAAAAATATACTGCAAAGTTTGAGAAAAGACCCAAATCAAGAGATATTCTTCGGACATGCGGATTTGTTTTAAGATTTGAAATAGAGCTTATTATAATAATCTTAGATATAGATTGCCGCGCTTCGCTCGCAATGACGATTGTTGAGACTGCCACTCTTGTCATTGCGAGAAGCTTGCGACGAAGCAATCTATGTTTGTTTAGAAAGTTCAACAATAAATTAGTTCCATACCAAGCGCAAAATGACGGAAAAAAGTTTTAGATTTGGTGCAGATTGTGCAAAACTAAGCCCGACTGCGTACTGTAGTACGCCGAGTGGGTTAGTTTTGTGCAAGATGTGCTGAAGCTAGAACTTGACTATATTCTAGCTTCTTCGCGGCGTTGTAGATACGCCCATTTTTCATCTACCCTGTCTTGCCATTCTTTGATTAGGTATTTGTACTCATCTTTAAAAAGGTGTTTAAAACGCCCTTGAGCAGCTAAATACTCTTCAACAGGAACAACATTTTTAGGTCTATAAGTGATATTTAACTCTCTACCGTCAATTATCTCATAAAGCGGGAACACCAAAGAGTCAGTTGCTAAATCAGCTATATTCATAGTATCTTTTGGATCAAACTTCCACTCTGTCGTACATGGTGAAACAGCATTGATAAACACAGGACCCTCAACTGAGAAACCGTGTTGAATTTTCTTAACCATGTCTTTCCATTTATTTGGAGAAACTTGTGCAGCATAAGGAATACCATGTGCCGCCATAATAGCCATCATGTCTTTTTTATTTCTCTTCTCGCCATAACTGATTTTTCCGGCAGGAGAAGTTGTAGCAGAAGAACCTATCGGAGTAGATGATGATCTTTGTCCTCCCGTATTTGCATAAACTTCGTTATCAAGTACGATATGCATCATGTTATGACCGCGTTCCATACATCCGGAAATCCACTGAAAACCGATATCATAAGATGCACCGTCACCTGCAAAAGAGACAAATTTTGGAGTTCGCTCAGGTTGTTTTAAACGACCTTTTTTCTTCAATGCTTTATACATAGTCTCTGCACCCGCAACTGCAGTTGAACCGTTTTCAAATCCAATATGAATCCAAGAAGCATCCCATGAAGTGTACGGATAAACTGCCGTACAAACCTCAAGACATCCGGTAGATGCCGATAAGATTAAGTCATCATTTGTCGCATTTAATACTTCACGAACAATAATTGAGTGTGCACAACCCGGACATAAAAGGTTTGCACCTTCAAAACGGTCAGCCGATGTCGAAAACTCTTTTAAGTTTTTAATTTTTTTCATTTCGCTCATAGTTTTCTCCCTATAAAAATGATAGTTTCGGTCCACGAACACCGAT
>CAYHRD010000132.1:0-5644 GCA_964358925.1 uncultured Sulfurimonas sp. | reverse complement strand
CTAGATACGATAACCTTTATCTTAATGATTGGGTCTTAATAACAAACTCATCGAGGTAGCCTATGTTAAACACTTTATATTCCGGAAATCGTCTTCGTGTAGACTTCTCTAAAACTCCTCAACAGATAGAAGTACCTAACTTACTACAATTACAGCAAAGTTCATATAGCAAATTTTTAATGCTTGATGAAAAAGACAGATCACAAAGTGGCGTAGAGACTGTATTTCAATCAGTTTTTCCTATTCACGATACTCAGAACAGACTTACTGTCGAGTATATCGGTAGTGAAGTCGGCAAACCAAAATATACGGTTCGAGAGTGTATGGAGCGCGGTCTTACTTATGCAGTTAGCTTAAGAATGAAAACTCGTCTTATTCTTTGGGATAGAGATGAAAATACAAAAGAAAAATTAGGCGTTAAAGATATTAAAGAGCAAAGTATATTTGTTCGTGATATTCCACTGATGACTGACAGAACATCATTTATAATTAACGGTGTTGAGAGAGTTGTTGTAAATCAACTTCATCGTTCACCGGGTGTAATTTTTAAAGAGGAAGAGTCAACAACTTCTGGAAATAAACTTATTTATACCGGTCAAATTATTCCTGACCGCGGTTCTTGGTTATACTTTGAGTATGATCCAAAAGATATTTTATATATGAGAATCAACAAGCGCCGTAAAGTGCCGGTTACAATTATGTTCCGCGCTCTTGGTTACTCTAAGCAGGATATTTTAAAACTTTTCTATCCGATTCAAAATATTAATATTGTTGATAATAAGTTTTTAATGTCATTTAATCCAAATGACTATTCAGCAAGATTAACATATGATTTGGTAGATAAAGACGGTAAAGTTCTTTTAGCTTCGGGAAAAAGACTCTCACCTAAAAAAGCACAAAAATTTATTGAAGACGGTCTTAACGAGGTTGAATACCCTCTTGAAGTTCTTATTGATCGTTATTTAGCTAAACCGATAGTCGATCCTCAAACAGGTGAGATACTTTTTGATGCTATGACCCGTATTGATGAGACAAAGCTTAAGAAAATGGCTGAAATAGGTGTTTCAAGTTTTAATATTGCAAACGATTTGGCTGATGGCGTAGATAGTTCAATTATTAATGCATTTAATGCTGATGTTGATTCTCTTAAACTGTTAAAACAGACTGAAGATATTGAAGATGAAAACGATTTGTCTGCTATTCGTATCTATAAGGTTATGAGACCGGGTGAGCCTGTAACCAAAGAAGCGGCAAAAGTATTTGTTAATCAACTATTTTTTGATCCTGAAAGATATGACTTGACAAAAGTGGGTCGTATGAAAATGAATCATAAGCTTGGGCTTAATATTCCTGAATATGTAACGGTTTTAACTCATGAAGATGTTATAGAATCTGTAAAATATGTAATTAAAGTTAAAAACGGTTTAGGTCATATTGATGATAGAGATCACTTGGGTAATCGCCGTATTCGTTCAATCGGCGAGCTTTTAGGTAATGAATTACATAACGGTCTTATTAAAATGCAAAAAGCGATTCGCGATAAACTCTCAACTATGAGCGGACCGATGAATGAGCTTATGCCTCATGATTTAATCAACTCAAAAATGATTACTTCAACAATTATGGAGTTTTTCTCGGGTGGACAACTTTCACAATTTATGGATCAAACAAATCCACTTTCGGAAGTTACGCATAAACGCCGTTTATCGGCTCTAGGTGAGGGCGGTTTAGTTAAAGAGCGTGCAGGTTTTGAAGTGCGTGACGTTCACCCTACTCATTATGGTAGAATTTGTCCGATTGAGACTCCTGAGGGTCAAAATATCGGTCTTATCAATACTCTTGCAACTTACTCAAAAGTAAATGAGCATGGATTTATTGAAGCTCCGTATAAAGTGATGAAAGACGGAAAAATTCTTAATGAAGTTGTTTATCTAACGGCAACTCAAGAAGAGGGCAAAAAAATTGCAGCTGCATCAAATAAGCTTGATGAAAACGGTCAATTTATAGATAAAATGGTCGTAACAAGAATGGACGGTGAAATATTACACCGCCTTGCTACCGAGTGCGAATATGCCGATTTATCTTCTCATATGGTTGTCGGTGTTGCAGCTTCTCTTATTCCGTTTTTGGAACATGATGATGCTAACCGTGCTCTTATGGGTTCAAACATGCAACGACAAGCGGTGCCTCTCTTAAGACCTGATGCTCCAATGGTCGGAACAGGTGTTGAGAAGCTTGTTGCTCGTGACTCATGGGAATGTGTTAAAGCAAAGAGATCCGGTATTGTAGAAAAAGTGGATGGAAAGCATATCTATATTATGGGTGATGATGAAGGGGATATATATATAGATTATTATCCTCTGCAAAAAAATCTTCGCACGAACCAAAATACATCTTTTGCGCAAAAACCGATTGTTAAAGTCGGTCAAAGAGTTGAAATAGGTCAAATAATTGCAGACGGTCCGAATATGGATCAGGGCGAGTTGGCACTCGGTGTTAATGCTATGGTCGCTTTCATGCCTTGGAACGGTTATAACTTTGAGGATGCTATTGTAATTTCTGAGAGATTAATTCGTAAAGATGCTTTTACATCTGTTCATATTTATGAAAAAGAGGCTGAAGCAAGAGAGCTTAAGCACGGTGTTGAAGAGATTACTCGTGATATCCCGAATGTAAGAGACGATGAGCTTGCTCACTTGGATGAGAGCGGTATCATAAAAATAGGTACAAATGTAAGCGGCGGAATGATTTTAGTCGGTAAAGTATCCCCAAAAGGTGAAGTTAAGCCGACTCCTGAAGAGAGACTTCTTCGTGCAATTTTTGGGGAAAAAGCGGGACATGTTATTAATAAGTCTCTTTATTGTCCTCCAAGTATGGAAGGTGTAGTAGTCGATGTTAAAATTTTTACTAAAAAGGGTTATGACAAAGACGCTCGTGCGCTTGAACTTGAAAAAGAAGAACGCGATTATTTAGAGCGCGAACACTATGATAGACTTCTTATGATTGACAAAGAGGAGATGTTAAGAGTTACTAAACTTCTTACTAAAGAGCCTCTGATTGCCGATATAAAAATCGGTAATACAAACTATAGAGTCGGTGATTTAATTGACGGGAAAGATTTGATTGAAGTAAATCGCTTTGCAATGAATGCAATCATAAAATCATTTAGCGAAGAGATTCAATCTGAGTACAATAAAACTAAAAACTATTTTCAAAAAGAGAAAAGACTTTTCCGTGATGAACATGAAGAGAAGCTTAATATTTTAGAAAAAGATGATATTTTGCCAAACGGCGTCGTTAAGTATGTAAAAGTTTATATTGCTACGAAACGACAACTAAAAGTCGGTGATAAAATGGCAGGTCGTCACGGAAACAAGGGTATTGTTTCTATAATTGTTCCTGAAGTTGATATGCCGTATATGGAAGACGGAAGAAGCGTGGATGTTTGTCTAAATCCGCTTGGTGTTCCGTCTCGTATGAATATCGGTCAAATTTTAGAGATGCATTTAGGTATGGCAGGTCGTGAACTTGGAAATCAAATTTTAGAAGAGTTTAACTCAAAGCAAAAAGATTTTATTCAAAACATTCGTGCAAAAATGATTGAAATTGCTGATGTTGCAGGCTTGATGAATGCTGCGCAAGTTATAGGCGAAATGAACGATGAAAAGCTTTTAGGCTACGCTCGCGACTGGTCAAAAGGTATTAAATTTGCATCTCCTATTTTTGAGGGTGTAAATGCAAAAGAGTTTGACAAGCTTTTTGAATTAGCTAAGATGAGTACTGATGGTAAAGTTGTTCTTTATAACGGTTTAACCGGTGAGAAGATAAAAGAGCGCGTAAATGTCGGTTATATGTATATTCTTAAACTTCATCACTTAGTTGATGAAAAAATTCACGCGCGCTCAACAGGACCATACTCTCTTGTAACACAACAACCGGTCGGCGGTAAAGCGCTCTTTGGTGGTCAGAGATTTGGAGAGATGGAGGTTTGGGCCCTTGAAGCTTATGGTGCAAGTGCTGTTCTTAAAGAGATGTTAACTATCAAATCCGATGATGTTGATGGGCGTGTTCGTGCTTATAAAGCAATTACAAAAGGTGAGTTAGTACCGGAATCTGGTATACCGGAGACGCTGTTCGTATTAACTAAAGAGTTGCAATCGTTAGCTCTTGATGTAGAAATTTTTGACGAGGTTGAAGATAATGAGTAAATTAATTCCTATTGAAGTGACTGAAGAGAAAAGACCGACTGACATAAAGCAGATACAGTTTCGTTTAGCTTCTCCTGAGAAAGTTTTGTCTTGGAGTCACGGTGAAGTAAAAAAACCTGAGACTATCAATTACCGTACGCTTAAGCCGGAGCGAGACGGTCTTTTTTGTGCAAAGATTTTCGGTCCTGTGAGAGATTATGAGTGTCTTTGTGGCAAATATAAAAAGATGCGCTATAAAGGTGTTGTATGTGAGAAGTGTGGTGTTGAAGTAACAAGTACAAAAGTTCGTCGTATCCGTATGGGTCACATTGAACTTGTAACGCCTGTTGCGCATATCTGGTATGTTAGTTCATTGCCTTCAAGAATAGGTACCCTTTTAGGTATCAAAATGAAAGATCTTGAACGCGTGCTTTATTACGAAGCGTATATTGTTGAGAGCGGCGGTGAGGCATACTATGATGCTGAAGCGAAAACTCCGGTTTTAAAATATGATGTTTTAAATGAAGAACAGTACCGTACTTTAGTTCAAAGATTTGGTGAATTAGGCTTTAAAGCTCGTATGGGTGGAGAAGTTGTTCGTGATTTGCTTGATTCTATTGATTTAGTTGATTTATTTACTCAACTTAAAGAAGATATAGAACTGACAAAAAGTGAAGCAAAAACAAAAACTATTGCAAAAAGACTTAAAGTTATCGAGTCATTTTTAAATTCCGGAAACAATCCTGCATGGATGATGTTAACGGTTCTGCCTGTACTTCCACCGGATTTAAGACCATTAGTTTCTTTAGACGGTGGTAAATTTGCCGTTTCGGATGTTAATGACCTTTACCGTCGTGTAATTAACCGTAACCAAAGACTTAAACGACTTGTAGAACTTGAAGCACCGGAAATCATTGTTAGAAATGAAAAAAGAATGCTTCAAGAGTCAGTAGATGCACTTTTTGATAACGGTCGCCGTGCTAACGCTGTAAAAGGCGCTAACAAGCGTCCACTTAAATCTTTAAGCGAGATTATCAAAGGTAAGCAAGGTCGTTTTAGACAAAACTTACTCGGTAAGCGTGTTGACTTTTCGGGTCGTTCGGTAATCGTTGTAGGTCCTTCTTTATCAATGGATCAGTGTGGATTGCCTAAAAAAATGGCATTAGAGCTATTTAAACCGCACTTGATTGCAAAACTAGAAGATAAGGGTTATGCAACAACGGTTAAAGCCGCTAAAAAGATGATTGAAGATAAAACAAACGAGGTTTGGGAGTGTCTTGCAGAGATAGTTGACGGTTATCCGATTTTACTAAACCGTGCGCCGACGCTTCACAAACTTTCGATTCAAGCATTTCATCCAAAACTAATTGACGGTAAAGCGATTCAGCTTCATCCATTAGTTTGTGCTGCATTCAATGCCGACTTCGACGGTGACCAGATGGCTGTTCACATACCTT
>CAYHRD010000131.1:0-5662 GCA_964358925.1 uncultured Sulfurimonas sp. | reverse complement strand
GAGATAAGAACAGTTAAGTTGGATCTTAAACTCATCGCTGATGTTGGTTTGGTCGGTTTTCCAAATGTCGGAAAATCTACACTTATCTCAACAGTTTCCAATGCTCGTCCCGAAATTGCAAATTACGAATTTACAACGCTTACTCCAAAACTAGGACAAGTAAATATCGGTGATTTTGAATCATTTATTATGGCTGACATTCCGGGTATTATTGGTGGAGCACATGAGGGCAGGGGTCTTGGAATAGAGTTTTTAAGACATATCGAGAGAACAAAAATTCTTCTTTTTATGATAGATTTGGCATCTTATAGAGATTTAAAAGAGCAGATAGAGACACTAAGAACTGAAGTAGCCGCATTTTCGGACAAACTAGCGCATAGCCAGTATGCTATTGCGCTAACAAGAACTGATATTGTTCCGCCTGAAGAGATTAACGACTTGGTAAACGGCTTTTTAGAGATGATTGGAGTTAAAGCAACGAGGGGCAGTGATTTAGATTTTGACGAATCAATCCCGTATTTTATTCAAGATAGTGCAGATGAGACACTTGGGTATGATAAAACTCTTCCATATTTTGTTGTACCGATATCTTCGGCTACTCATAAAAATATAAAGCCTCTAAAGCATGCACTTTTTAATCTAGTACAGTTAAACAGAGAGTTGAGCGATAGATAAAATGAGAAGAGTTGTCGTAAAAGTAGGAAGTGCCGTATTAACTGAAAATGATGCGATAGCATTAGAACGAATGCGAACGCTAGTCGATTTTTTATTTGAACTTAGAAAGACAAATGAAGTTATATTGGTTTCTTCAGGCGCCGTAGCAGCCGGATATACAGAGTTAAAATTAGATAGAAGCATACTGCAAAATAAACAGGCTTTAGCATCTATCGGACAACCGATTTTAATGAATAAATATAGCAAAAAATTTGCAACCTACGATGTTTTAACTGCTCAAATTCTTGTTACTGCCGCAAATTTCAATATAGAAGACGAGAGTAAAAAAATCAAAGACACTGTTGACACCCTTCTATCTAACGGAGTAATCCCTATTATAAATGAAAATGATGCAACAACTACTAAAGAGCTTGTTGTTGGAGATAATGACCAACTTTCAGCTTATGTTGCAAAACATACCGCTTCGGATTTGCTTATCATCCTTTCAGATATTGATGCCTACTATGATAAAGACCCGCGAAAATTTAGTGATGCTAAAATATTAAAAATCGTAAACAGTATTGATAAAGACGAGTTGGAAAAAGAGGCAAACCCAAACTCTACTTTTGCAACCGGCGGAATTCTAACAAAATTAAAAGCCGCTAACTACCTTTTAACATACGGTATAGATATGGTGCTTACCAGCGGATATGATTTAAGCGATATAAAAAGTCTTATGTTGGAAAATAGACATATCGGCGGGACGCTTTTTACAAAAGCCGGCTAATGAAAATAATTTTTATGGGAACACCCGATTATGCGGGGCATATTTTACAAAAAATTATAGATACCAAAGATATAGAAGTGGTAGCCGTTTATACACAACCGGATAAACCGGTAGGGCGAAAAAAAGTTTTAACCTCTCCTATCGTAAAAACCATAGCGCTCCAAAATAGTATCGTTGTTTATCAGCCGAATAGGCTAAGAGACGAAAGCACAATCAAAGAAGTCACAGGCATAGAGTGTGACTATATCGTAGTAGCCGCTTATGGTCAGATACTGCCGTTAGAAATTTTACAACACGCTCCATGCATAAATCTCCACGCTTCTATATTGCCTCAGTACAGAGGTGCAAGCCCGATTCAGCAGACTCTTTTAAACGGAGATAGCAAAACAGGCGTTACTGCCATGTTGATGGATGAAGGTCTTGATACAGGAGATATTATTAAAATTAAAGAGATTGATGTAAGCAAAACCGAGATGGCTGAATCGCTTTTTGATAGGCTTACTGATGTCGCTTCTGAATTAACTATTGCCGTACTGGAAAACTTTAACTCATATACTCCTACAAAACAAGACGACTCTCTATCTTCACACTGCAAAAAAATAAGCAAACAAGACGGTGAAGTAAAATTTGACGACGCGACAGCGATATTTAACAAGTATCGTGCATTTACTCCTTGGCCGGGAATATATCTTAGTTCAGGATTAAAGCTTAAAAAAATAGAGCTTGTAGAAGATATTAGTCAAAATGAGAGCGGAAAAATTTTAGATATAGAAAAAGATGGTATTGTAATCGGATGTGAAAAAGGGAGCATTAAAGTTTTAAGTGTTCAACCGGAATCAAAAAACGAGATGGATGTTATCTCCTACATAAACGGTAAAAGATTAAATATTGCAGATACTTTATCTTGATAGCGTAGATTCTACACAAAAATATCTAAAAGAGTTGATTAAAGAAAAGAGAATCTCTTTACCCTGTGCCGTTGTGGCAAACTCTCAAACAGCAGGAGTAGGCAGCAGAGGAAACTCTTGGAGCGGAGTAGAAAATAATCTATTTTTATCTTTTGCGTTTTCACTAAAAGATTTGCCGCAAGATCTGAAATTAGAGTCCGCATCTATATATTTTTCTTATATTTTAAAAGAAACATTAGAGGAGTTTAATTCGCGCGTTTGGTTAAAATGGCCAAATGATTTTTATATTAATGATAAAAAAGTCGGAGGGATGATAACCAATCTGATTGAAGAAACCCTTATTTGTGGTGTCGGGTTAAATATAGCCCATGCACCTGAGGGTTTTGCAAAGTTAGATATTAATTTAGATAGAGATGAGCTAATAGAAAAATACTTTGAAAATATTGAAAAAAAGAGTTTGTGGAAGCAAGTTTTTAGCAAATATAAGATAGAATTTTACAAGAACCAAAACTTTTATACGCACAGTGAAAATTTAATAATTTCTTTAAAAAATGCCTCATTGCAGAGCGATGGGTCTATTGTAGTCAACGGCGAGAGGATATATAGTCTAAGATGAGTGAAGTAATTGTAATTGCAAATCAAAAAGGTGGTGTGGGTAAAACGACTACTGCCGTAAACCTAGCCGCTTCACTCGCTGTTGCTGAAAAAAAAGTGCTTTTAATAGACTCGGATCCGCAAGCAAATGCAACTACATCGCTTGGATTTCATAGAAATGATTATGAATTCAATATCTATCATGTACTAATCGGGACGAAAAAATTAAAAGATATTATCTTAAAATCTGAATTGCCTACTCTTCATTTGGCTCCATCAAATATTGGACTAGTCGGAATAGAAAAAGAGTATTATGATGCAGAAAATTCCAAAGGTCGTGAACTTCTTTTAAAAAAAGCTATTGCAAATGTTTTAAAAGATTATGATTATATCATCATAGACTCTCCGCCTGCACTCGGTCCCATGACCATCAATGCACTATCGGCTTCAAACTCCGTAATAATTCCTATCCAGTGTGAGTTTTTTGCATTAGAGGGTCTTGCGCAACTTTTAAACACCGTAAAATTGGTAAGAAAATCTATCAATCAAAAATTAACTATTAAAGGCTTTCTGCCGACAATGTATAGTGCTCAAAATAATCTTTCAAAACAAGTTTTTGCCGATTTAAAACAACATTTCAGCAGTAAACTTTTTAAAGACACTAACGGAGAAATTATAGTAGTTCCGAGAAATGTAAAATTAGCAGAGTCACCATCGTTTGGAAAACCTGCTATCTTGTATGATGTAAAATCAAGCGGTTCCGAATCGTACCAAAATTTAGCACAAGCGATTATTGAAGCATGAAGAGTCAAAAATTAGGCAGAGGTCTTGGCGCACTTTTGAGTGAAATAGAAGAGGCTTATGAAAATGAAGTTTCTCAAAAAGATTCAATAGTTGAAATTACATTAAAAGACATTAGACCAAATCCGTTTCAACCTAGAAAATATTTTGATGAAAATAGCTTACAAGAACTAGGTGAATCCATAAAAAATGATGGCTTATTGCAACCGATAGTGGTTACGGAAGATGTTGATGGATATATTTTGATTGCAGGAGAGAGAAGACTTCGTGCATCAAAAATTGCAAAACTAAAAACTATTCGTGCAATTATTTTAAATAGTGATGAACAGAGAATGCGACAGTTCGCGCTGATAGAAAATATTCAAAGAGACGAGTTAAACTCTATTGAATTGGCGCATGCTTACGGTGAACTTATTAAACTTCACAATATAACACAAGATGAGCTCTCAACTAAAATTCATAAAAGCAGAACGCATATTACAAACACTATTAGACTTTTGCAGCTATCACAAAAAACACAAAAAGCTTTGATTGAGAAAAAAATTACGACTGGACATGCTAAAGTTTTAGTCGGACTTGATGAAAAGCAGCAACAATTAATCGTTGACTCCGTAGTAGGTCAAAAATTAAGTGTTAGAGAAGTTGAAGCAACAATAAAAAGCCTTAAAAACAATAGCGCCGAGCCGTCTAATAAAATAGAAGTTGCTTCATATGATTTTAAAGATGCTAAAGAGAGATTATCTGATCTTGGATTTAAGATAAAGAGTTCCGCTAAAAGTTTAACAATAGAGTTTGCCGACAAAAACCAAATAGATAATTTTTTAAATTATTTTTCAAAATAAGCATCATAAAGTTAGCTAAATTAAATTTTTTTCATAAAAAATATAAAAAAAATTTAATTTTTTTTATTCGTTTAACAATTCTTTTAATTTTAACATAGTATAATCACGCAACTTTTAGGAGGTGCTATGTTAGATATAAATCCGATACTACTTGTAGCTACATTAATCGTGTTTCTTACGCTTATTGCCGTTCTGAACAGTTCGCTTTACAATCCATTGTTTGCTTATATGAGTAAGAGAGATGAGGACATCAAAAAAGACCTAGAGAAAATAGGCTCAAATGATGATGAAATCAAAGAACTTGAATCAAAAGCACAATCAATGATTGTAAGTGCTAAACTGGAAGCTTCGGCCCTGAGAGAGAAAGTTATTACGGATGCTAAAGAGTTAGCAGAGAGTAAGTTAGAAGCAAAGCGTGCTGAATTAGCTAGTCAGTATTTAGAGTTTGAACAGTTGCTTGATCAATCTCGTGAACAGTTAGTAAGTGATTTAAAATCACATATTCCGCTGTTTAAAGAAGCTGTAAAAGCTAAATTTAGTCAAATATAAGGATGTGATGTGAGTAGAATTTTAGTATTTATGCTAATGATGTCGACCTATGCATTGGCATCTAGCGGTAATGCGGAGCATGCAGGTACTGATATAGTTCAGCGAACAGTTAACTTTTTACTGTTCGCTGGATTAATATGGTATCTTGTTGCTGAGCCGGCAAAAAATTATTTTGCATCAAGAAGTCAGTCAATTGCTGATGAAATGAAAAAAGTGCAAGATAAGTTAAAAGAGACTGCGTCTTTGAAAAAGGATGCGCTTGCTAAGGTGTCCGCAGCTGAGAAATTTGCTGCAGATTTGGCAGTTAGTTCAAAAAAAGAGAATAAAATTATTAACGATAATATTATGACTCAATGTGATGCTGATATTGAAACAATGATTAAGCATCAGGCTGTTCTAATTGAATTTGAACAAAGAAAAATGGTTCGTAGCGTAGTTGAAGATACTCTAAAAGACGCATTAAGTCAAAGTGACGATGGTTTTGATAAAGAAGCCATGGCTAATGTTATCTTAAAGAAGGTGGCATA
>CAYHRD010000130.1:0-5767 GCA_964358925.1 uncultured Sulfurimonas sp. | reverse complement strand
AGATTTAAAGAACAAACTCTATATGCAGATGCTATGCAGATACCGTTTAATATAAAAGAGCTTAGTGCGACTATCCCGCAAACTCTAGTAGAAGTTCCGAATCTCTTATCGGCAGTCGTAGCGGGAGATATATTTTTTAATTCTAAAAAAGCTAATCTTAACATCGATTTGCTAAAGTTTAACTATCTTGATATATCGTTAGACAAATCAATACCCTCTTTTAGCCTTGTATACGATACAGACAAACTGACACTCTCTTCAAAAAAAGAGATTAAATTGAAGATTGAAGAGAAAAAATTAACTCTTGAAAATCTCACGGCAAATATTATGCCTGAAGCAGTTCAAGTTAAAAATCTATTTTTAAATTTTGAAGATATTTTAAAATCAGAAATAAGTACGGAGTACAATTTAGCAAACTCCAAGGGAGTGATAAATCTTCAAAATTTAGAGTTTAGAAATGATAGCTTCGGCGAAATTTTAAAAGCCGATGAAAATATACGGCTTTTAGTCGAAAATGAAAACAATAAAACTTCAATAAGTTCAAAAGAGCTTGATTTTGAGTATTTGCTTGGTAATTACGAGTGGAAAGTAACTCTAAATTCTATCGATAAAATAGCCAAATACTCAAATATTCTAAAAGAGTACGGCGTGACAAACGGGAATTTTACACTACACAAAAAAAACGATGAAGAGAGTATAAAATTTCTACTAAATACCAATCACAAATATAAAATTCTTGCAACAAAAAATAAGCCTGTGGAGAGTTACGCCGTAAACGGTAAGTTTAACGGCAAAACTAAAGAGGTAAGTTTTAAAGTTAACGATTTAATAGCCGTAGAGATAAAAAATGATATAAGAATTAAAGCGGATAGTATTGGAATAAATTTAGATGAAATTTTAAACTTTTCTGCCGATAGAAATAGTACGCAAGAGACAAAGAAAAGTACGGATATCTATTTTGAAGCAAAAAACTCATATATCCGCTTAAGCGAAAATAGACATATAGTCTCTGATACGATTAATTTTAAATATATTGATGAAGATTTAAATGCCGAACTTACACACAAAGAAGGAAAGGCTTTCTTAAAATTAAGAGATGATATACTGCATCTATACGGGGAAGATTTTGATGACGAGTTTATGGGAGAGTTGTTTGCTCTCTCGAAGTTTAAAGGCGGCTCTTTAGAGTTTTACATCAACGGTTCAACCAAAGAGTACAACGGTGTTCTTTATGTAAAAGACACCACCATTCTTGATTATAAGATTTTAAACAACATTTTGGCATTTGTAAATACCGTTCCATCACTTGTCACATTTTCTCTTCCCGGATACAACCAAAACGGAATAGCTGCAAAAAATGCATATCTTAATTTTAAATTTAAAGATGATATATATAAGATAAACGATCTTCACCTTAAATCAAAAGAGATTGAAATTGTAGGCGTAGGAGAGGCAAGCATAAAAAACAACAGTATAAACATGGATCTAAATTTAAAAACAGGCCTGGGTAGTTCGATTTCAAAAATACCGCTAATAGGTCAAATCTTGCTAGGCAAAGAAAATCTCTCAACTACTCTAAAACTTAGCGGCACTCTCGACAATCCTGATATTAATACTCAAATAACCAAGGATATTGCAGCAGCACCTTTTAATATAATAAAAAGAGCGCTTATGTATCCGTTTGAACTATTCGATAGCGAAGAAAAAAAGAAATAAACTTTTTCTACTCATTTCTAAGAACGGTTAAAATATCTACTTCACTTGCTTTTTTTGCCGGATAGAATGAAGAGACGACAACGATTACAAATGCTCCAAAAACTATAAGCAAGAAATCTTTAACACTCAAATCAAGCGGTAGAGTAGCCGTAGGATAGACATCTTTTGGCAGATGAACTATATCAAATGTACTTAGTACCCATAAACCGCTCATTCCAAGAACTATCCCGCACAAGATACCGCTCACACCGATAACTATACCCAAGTATAAAAATACTTTTTTAATTTCGGCAGATGTTGCGCCAAGAGATAGAAGTAGTGCTATTTCGCTTCTTCTATTCATCACCGTCATCAGAAGCGAAGATATAATATTTATAGCTGCAATGAGTATAATAAGCATCAACACGATAAAGAGAGAAACTTTTTCTAACTCTAAAGCCGCAAAAAAGTTTAGATTCTCTTCCCACCACCCCTTTATGGATACGCTTTGCGGAAGAATCTCTTTAATTTTCAGTATATCTGCTTGCGGGTCGTTTGAATGGACATGAATTCCGCTATATTGGTTACTCGGCAAATTCATAATAGTTTGAAGAGATGAGAGAGTCGTGTAATTATAAGCTTTATCATAAGCGGAAAGTCCGGAGTCAAAAACGGCACTAACATTAAACCTTTTGATTTTAGGAGTAACCGACATCCCTCCCGGCTCTACATGCGTAAATATATACATCAATTTGTCATCTTTGGAAAGAGCAAACTCATCTTTTAATGTTTTACCGATTAGCACATCAAATTTATCAAAAGTGTTATCTTTTATAGCCTCTTTTAAAACGCTGTTTACTTTTGCTTCACTCTTAAAATCAACGCCAAAAATATAGCCGCCCTCCAACTTAGAGCCGCTTCTAGCCATAACAGCCGATTGAACATAGGGACTAAAACTTAGATTTGGAAATTTTGACTCTAATTTTAAGAGTAAATCTTCATTAACGGCTCCATAAAACTTAGGAATAATCGTTAATGGATAGTTCATGATAGTTAATTTTTTTCTAAACTCATTATCAAAACCGTTCATAAGCGCCATAGCAATCAAAAGTACGGTTACTCCGAGCGATATACCCAAAAATGCCAAGAGGGCAGAAAGAAATATAAACGGCTGCTCCCTGTCAAATCGTAAAAATCGTTTTACTAAATATGGAACTATTGATGTTTTCAAGAGGCAAATACACCTTTTTTAGGACCGCTTTTGCCACAACAGAGCTTATACTTTTTACCGCTTCCACATGGACAAATATCGTTTCTGGAAACTTTCTTTTCTACGCTGTTCTCTTCATTATTGTAAAGATTAAACTGAATTGCCGCCTCGTTAATTTTTCTCTGTATATCTAACTGTTCTGCAACTCTTTTTGCTTCTTCCTCCGGGTCTTCAACTCTAAATCGAATAATTTGGAGAGTTTTTATAGTGTTGAATTTAATATCGGATATAAGTTCGGTAAAAAGATTGAAACTCTCTTTTTTATACTCGACAAGAGGGTCTTTTTGATTATAAGCTCTTAGTCTAATACCTGTTTTCATATTATCCATCGCATAAAGATGCTCTCTCCATGCGCTGTCAAGCTCTTTTAGGTAAAGTTCTCTCTCTATCTCACTGCAAATTTCGTCATTAAGCACACTCATCTTCTCATCATAAGATTTTTTAACACTTTGTATTACGGCGTCTAAGAGTTCTTTGTATTCAAGTGAAGAAAAATCTTCTACATTCAATTCTACGCCAATCTCCTCATGAAGCAATTTGAAAACTTTTTCCAAATTGAAATCCTCTTTTGCTCCGCCGTCAAAAATATCGCAGCCGTTTAAAATATGTTCTATATAATCAACTCTTAATTCATTGATTTTCGATGAAATATCAAATTCAGAATCAAGAAGCTGATTTCTAAATTTATAAACAATTTTTCTCTGCTCATTTGCAACATCATCATACTCAACAATCTGTTTTCTGCCCTCATAGTGCATATTTTCAACTTTTTTCTGAGCTTTTTCAACCGCACGAGTAACCATTTTTGACTCTATGTATTCGCCGTCTTCAACACCGAGTCTTTCCATAATACTCTTAATCTTATCGCTTCCGAAAATACGAAGAAGATTATCTTCCAGCGAGAGATAAAACTGTGTTGTACCTGCATCGCCTTGACGCCCGCTTCGTCCGCGAAGCTGATTGTCGATTCGTCTATTTTCATGTCGCTCAGTCCCTACGATGTAGAGACCTCCTAGTGCTTTAACTTCATCATTCACTTTAATATCAACACCGCGACCCGCCATATTCGTAGCAATTGTCACGGCACCTTTAACACCCGCATTTTTAATAATTTCACCCTCTTGCGCATGATTTTTAGCATTTAAAACCGTATGAGCAATTTTTTCTTTTTTTAACACTTCATGCAATATCTCTGATTTTTCAATAGAAGCAGTTCCGATCAGAACCGGCTGACCTGTTTTTGAGAGATTTTTTATAGTATTGATAACAGCTTCAAACTTCTCTTTTTCTGTTTTATAGATTAAGTCGTTTAAATCTTTTCTTGTAATAGGTATATTTGTAGGTATTGAAATAACATCAAGAGAGTATATCTGAGCAAATTCGGATGCTTCAGTTTGAGCCGTTCCCGTCATACCCGCTAGTTTGTCATACATTCTAAAATAGTTTTGAAATGTGATATCTGCCAAAGTTTGCGTCTCTTCTTTGATGTCAACGCCCTCTTTAGCTTCAAGTGCTTGATGTAAACCCTCAGAGAAACGACGACCTTCGCTCAAACGACCCGTGAACTCATCTACGATTACTACCTCGCCGTCGTTTACTACATAATCAACATCTTTCTCAAAAAGATAGTTTGCTTTTAGTGCTTGATCAAGGATATGCGAAAGTGAAGCATTTTCAGGGCTATAAAGATTTTCAACCTTAAACAGCTCTTCCGCTTTTGTGATACCGTCTTCTGTAAGCAGAACCGTTCTATCTTTTTCGTCAACACTGAAATGTTCATCTTTTACCAGTTTTAATGCGATTGAATTTGCATCATTAAAATCTCTAAGCGTTCTGTTTGTCGGTCCTGAGATGATTAGAGGAGTTCTAGCTTCATCTATTAAGATACTGTCTACCTCATCGACTATAACGAAATTGTGACCTCGTTGAACCATCTGCTCACGAGAATAGCTCATATTGTCTCTTAAATAATCAAATCCAAATTCGTTATTTGTTCCGTAAGTTATATCGGCAGCGTAAACCTCTCTTTTTAAAGAAGAATCATGCATATTTTCTAAAATAACTCCAACGCTAAATCCTAAAAACTCATATAGCGGACGCATCTCGTTTCCGTCTCTCGAAGCCAAGTAGTCATTGACCGTTACAAGATGTACACCTTTGCCGCTGATTGCATTAAGAACAATTGGTAAAGTCGCTACCAGTGTCTTACCCTCGCCTGTTTTCATTTCGGCAATTCTTCCCTCATGTAAAACAACCCCGCCGATAAGCTGAACATCAAAATGTCTCATATTTAGAGTTCTTACACTAGCCTCTCTCGTTATTGCAAAAGAGTCGGCTAAAACATCATCCAAACTCTTCTCGCCGGACAAAACGCTCTCTTTGATTTTTACAAAAGCAGCTTTTAGCTCATCATCGCTTAGAGCTTTATAGTTACTCTCCAATGCATTTATTTTATTAACAATTTTATAGTATTTTTTTAATTCGCGATCATTTGAAGTACCGAAAATCTTACCAACCAACGCCTGTAGCATCCGCAACCTTATTTATAGATAGGTGAATTTACACACCCGTCATTGAATTTCTCTTTATTTTACCACATATATAGTTATACTTTGCATAAATTATAAAATGATTTTTTCAAATCTTAATACTAAATAATATGTAAACAGCCTCTTTGATACAATTTCGCTCTGACACAAAAGTGTCAGGCTTTAGTACCTGTGCTGCAAGCGTAGCTAAGCGGGACTTGTTCCGATTAGCGTTTAAAATCATTCTGACACGAAAGTGTCAAGCTTTAGTGCC
>CAYHRD010000129.1:0-5815 GCA_964358925.1 uncultured Sulfurimonas sp. | reverse complement strand
ACCGAGAAGACCAATCGTAACCGTACTCAATATCAATTTTTTATTCATCTTATTTTCCCCTGTGAATTTTAAACACTCTAATCCTAAAGCAGAAAAATAGCATGAACATAGCATTGGTAAAAAAAGTTACATTTTTGCTTTATAGCTTTACAAGATGGGTAGAATGGTAACCCTTTTTAAAATAAATAGCTCTTTAGTGATATTTTTATAGTTTATATATTGCTATTATTTAGTTTGGCTTAAAAAAAATTACTATAGATTTCTTAATAAAAATCTATAAAATGTTTATATTATAATAGTTCCTTTTGACATGTATCAATTAAATTATGAAAAGGATGGTAACTATGAAAGAAGTTATAAATGCTTATAGAGCACAAAAAATCAATGTAGACTCTTTTATTAAAACGCTTATAAATAGCTTACCTAAAAATTATATAGAACAGTCTGCCGGTATACTAAAAAAATATCGCTATATTCAATTGATGTATGGCGTAAATTCTGAATTTAAACAGACAACACCTATAATGTCTAGAAAAGAGTCTGATTCCAAACAGATAGGAAGTGATAAAGGTCACTACTTTATGAAGCTTCATCTTGATGAAAACAGTATATATATCTCCAATCCTTATATCCACTATAAGACGGGAAAAGCAAGTGTGTCAGTCGTTCACTTAGTCGATTCTATATACTATGTTTTTGACATAAATCTTATTCATCTATTAGAGGAGCTTAAGCTTATAGAGTATAATAGTTTTTACGATAAAATCAAACAGATTATCTACTTTTTTGGCTCAACTTCTCTGGCTTTAGTCTCTATCGCTCTTATCGGATATGGTATGTTTGTATTTTTTTTACTGATGCTTTCTCTCTCAACCTCAGATTTTTTGCACGATATATTTAGATCGATTATCTCTATAACATTAGGATTAGCGATTTACGACCTTGCAAAACAGATATTTGAACATGAGGTGGTGTTCCAATCATTTCATCAATCTGAGGATAAACGGTATAAAGTATTGGGGAAATTTCTAATTTCTATTATTATAGCCCTGTCTATCGAAACATTGATGGTGGTATTTAAGATTGCTCTTGGAGACCTCTCAAATATGGTATCAGCTTTTTATCTGCTCATTGGTACTACGATTATGTTCGTGGGGCTAGGCTATTTTTACAAAACTATTCAAGAATCAACCCCAAAGGATGATTGTTAAATTAAGGCTTGTCTATCATATACCCCATGCCCCGTACATTTATGATTACATCCTCTTTGAGAAATTTTTTTAGTCTGTTTATCTCCGCTCTGATAGTCGCGTTGTCGACTATTTGCTCACTCCAGACATATGTCTGGAACTGCTCAAAATCAACAACCCTGCTGCGGTTACGGGATAGCAGATCTATGATTTGGGACTGTCTTTTTGTAAGTATCTGCGGCTCTTGGTTGAAAAGAAGCGTGCTGTGTTCTTGGTCGTAACTGTAATTTTTGGAGAGTCTTAGATGTATTCTTGGCGTGTTGTTAAAAACATTTACTCTATCTACTCTAAGAGACAACTCTTTTAAATGAAAAGGTTTTTTTAGGTAGTCGTTGCATCCCAGATTGTAAGCTCTTGAGATATCTTCAATATCAACTAAAGCGCTTATATAGATAGCAGGAATATGTATTTTAAGCGCATGAATCTTCTCTAAAAACGAGAGTCCGTCAAGTCCCGGAACAGTAATGTCTAAAATCAGTAAATCGTAAGAGTTCTCTTTTATGGCACAAAGCGCATCAAGTCCGTTAAAAAAACTCTCAACCTGATGACCTTCAGATTCAAAATATTCGCATATTGATTCGTTGAGCATTACTTCATCTTCTAAGAGCAGTATTTTCATTAATTTCCCAACATTTTAAACTTGTAACTAAAAGTTGTTAAATCATCACCTGATGAAACATCTATCTCGATTCCCTCTTCGTCGCATATAGTCCGAACAAGCCTTAAGCCTAAACCGAAACCGTCACTGTTTTTTTCTTCTCTATAATAAGCGTCAAAAACTTTATCTGTATTTTTTATAATTTTAGATTTGTTGCTTATGGAAAACTCTATATTTGCGCCGATTTTGTTTAAGCTTACATATACTTTTTCATTCGGTAAACTATATTTTATTGCATTTGTTATCGTATTGTCTACTATTCTTTGAAGTTTTGTTTCATTAAAATATATATGCAAATCTTCATCCGGCGGGTTGTAGTCAAATTTTATCCGCGAAAATTCCGCAACCTCGGTAAAAAAATCTATCCTGCTGCTTAGAAAATTTTTTAAATTCAGTACATTTTTTTTATACTCGATATGATCTTTTTTGACTAAATAACTTAAGTCATCATATATACTAAAGATGTTTTTTGCGGCAGCTTCTATTTTGGAGAGCTGTCTATCTTTCGGATGTTTCATAAGATAAAGTTCAATACTTGTTAGAATTACGCTCAACGGGGTATTTGTTTCGTGAACGGTGTATCTTAAAAACTCTTTTTGAGCTTTTAGCAGATCTTGTGAAAATATCTTCTCTTTTTGTAAATTTTCATTTATCAGCAGCAGATCCGCCGTCTTTTTTTTAACTCTCTCTTCAAGTCCTAAGTTCAACTCTTTTAAGCTATTTTTTTGTTCATTTATTTTGCTAACCATCTCATTTGCATAGCCGACCATTATCTTAAAGTCTTGAAAAAATATAGTTTTTGGGTCTATGGCTTCTTCATGATCAATTGCTTTTTTAAAAAAATCCAAAAATGTTTGTGTATCTCTTTGCAAGAGTTTGTTAAAGAGATTGTTTAATCCTAAAAATATTGCAAAAATAATAAATGAGAGCGTGACGACGGCTAAAACGGTTTTTATTAAAAGTGATTTTAATTTTTTTTGATTTTGCTCTAAGACATCTGTATTGGAAAGATTGTCATTTTTAGTTAATGAACTTTTTTTAAGTGCCCGTTCATAATCCTCATACATTTCATCAACAAGAAGACCGACAAAAAACATAGTAAATAAAAATATAACTAAAATAGTAAAAACATTAGCCTGTTTTATTGTTATGTTTTGAAATAGTGATTTTATTTTCATGTGTAAGATTATATATTATTAAACTTAGATTATAATTCCAAAAAAATTAATAAAGGTAAGAAAAATGTTTGGAAGAAAATTAAAAACATATGATTTGAGTGTTGAGGAGTTAAATAAACTTCAATGGGCAAAGATCTCTACAAGCAAAGGCGACATCTGGATAAAACTGTTTCCTGAGGAAGCTCCAAACACTGTTGCAAACTTTGCATATTTAGCAAATACTGGTTTTTACAATAACCTAAATTTCCACCGCGTAATCCCGGGTTTTATGGCTCAAGGCGGTTGTCCGCACGGAACAGGAACGGGCGGACCGGACTGGGCAATTCCTTGCGAGACTAAGAAAAATACTACTAAGCATAGAAGAGGAGCTCTTTCAATGGCTCATGCAGGAAGAGATACGGGTGGAAGTCAATTTTTCATCACTTTTGTCGCAACTCCTCACTTAGACGGTGTTCACACTGTTTTTGGTGCTATTGAAAAAGATGATGTCCAGAGTTTTGCAGTTTTAGACAGCGTCAAAGGTCAAGATGCAATTAACTCTATTGAGATTTTTGAAACAAAGTAAATGCTAGTCCATATCTGCTGCAGCGTAGATTCACACTTTTTCTTAGAAAAACTTCAACACGACTATCCACAGGAGAAGCTTATCGGCTTCTTCTACGACCCAAACATTCACCCATATTCAGAGTATAAACTTCGCCTGCTTGATGTCAAGCGGTCATGCAAAAAACTGGGCATTGAGCTTCTTGAAGGAGAGTATGATTTTGAGGCGTGGATGGAAGCGGTAAAGGGATTGGAAAACGAGCCTGAGAAGGGTAAGAGATGTGAAGTTTGCTTCGATAAACGATTTGAAGTAAGTGCAAAAAAGGCTCTTGAGCTTGGCGAAAAAAGCATAACCACTACACTGCTTGTAAGTCCTTTAAAATCACAAGAACAGCTCAAAAAAAGCGGCGATATTTTTTTTAAAAAGTACGGTGTTGAATTTATTGCGTATGATTACAGAAAAGAGGGTGGGACACAGGATCAAAGTCGCGTCACAAAAGAGCAGCAGCTTTACCGACAAGACTATTGTGGCTGTATCTACGGACTAACCATGCAAAGAGAACAGCAAAATCGTCTTATGGATGAGATGTTCTCTTCTATTTCAAATCAAATCCAGCCAGCTTCCATAGAAGAGCGACTTGATATGTACAAATGTCGTAATGAGCTTGAAGATAAAAGTATCTACTATAAAATCATAAAAGAGAAGTTTTTGAACTACCGTCAATTTAACTTCAAACTTATCTCACAAAAAAATGAGGTCATTCCCGCGTATGCACTTTTTTACTCAACGCTTCTACGAAAAAAGGCACAAGGAACGGTAGAGTTTTTACATAATAGTATCGGATATTTTAACCGCGAAGAGATAAAATTCGTAACTTTAGAGTTTTTTAACTCAACATGTGACTTTAGATATAAAAGAGTTATAGAACTGATATTTAACCCGCCGACCGTTGAAGAAGAGTTGAAATTTAGAGATGTTATAACATCCTCGAATTATGATTTGACTCCGATTATTATTGTCGATGAAATCCCGCAAACAAAGCTAACGATAGAACTTTATGCAAAAACTTATGAAGACACGAGAGAAAAACTAATCGTTATATAATCTTTTTTTTGGTAAAATAGTCAAAATTATTATAAAGGCTTTTGTATTATGATTATGGATGTTATGGAAATTCAAAAAATTATTCCTCACCGTTACCCTTTTTTACTTTTAGACCGAGTTACCGAGATTAAAGAAAATGAATCTCTTATCGGGTTTAAAAATGTAACAATCGGTGATAATGTTTTCCAAGGTCATTTTCCGGGTCATCCAATCTATCCAGGCGTTATGATATTAGAAGGTATGGCTCAAGCCGGCGGTATATTGGCATTTAAAAGTATGGGCGATATGACCGAGGAAGAGGCTGCTAACAAAGTTGTCTATTTTATGAGTATCGACAAGGCAAAATTTCGCGCTCCCGTAAGACCGGGAGATAGACTGGAGTATCGCATTAGCGTAATAAAAAATAGAGGTCAAATTTGGGTGCTTGACGGTAAAGCGTTTGTTGATGATGTTTTGGTTTCAGAAGCCGAATTAAAAGCCATGATTGTAGACAAATAATGAGTAAAATTTCTCCACTAGCAATCATCGAAGACGGTGCGGTCATAGGCAATAATGTTGAAATCGGGTCGTACTGTATTGTCTCTTCACAGAGTACAATTGGCGATGGAACAAAAATAGAGCAGGGCAGCTGTATCTACGGAAAGACGACAATCGGCAAAAATAACCATATATTTTCACACGCCGTAATCGGTTCGGCTCCGCAAGATTTGAAGTTTGCAGGCGAAGATGTAGAGTTGATAATAGGTGACAATAACAGGATTAGAGAATTTACGCTCTTTAATCCGGGCACAAAGGGCGGCGGCGGAAAAACCATTATCGGTTCGCACAATCTTTTTATGGGTTATGTTCATATCGGACATGATGTTATTATCGGAAACCACTGTATTTTGGCAAATGCTGCTACGCTTGCCGGACATGTAGAGATGGGAGATTATGGAGTAATCGGCGGTATGACTCCTATCCATCAGTTTGTGCATATAGGCGATTATGCAATGGTTGCAGGTGCATCTGCACTTGCACAAGATGTTCCGCCGTTTTGTATGGCTGAGGGAAATCGTGCAACTCTTAGAGGTTTAAACTT
>CAYHRD010000128.1:0-5824 GCA_964358925.1 uncultured Sulfurimonas sp. | reverse complement strand
AGGCTCTTTTGCATACGGCTCACGACCCGTCATTTTGTACCAGATGTTTAACATTCCGTCTATTCCCAATGCAGAGATAAGAAGCGGTTTAAACGGTCGTTTCTCATGACCCTCTTCGGTATAAAAAACAGTTGCAAAGATGTTGTAGATAAAACCTAAAGTTCCTATCATGATGAGTGCGATTCCAGATATAAACACAAGACCACCAACCGCATCAAACTGTTTAAAATCAACAGGAAGCGGCCAGTAGAGCGTATAAAGCGGAGCATAATGGAACAAAAATCCGCCAAGCCAAGCGAGCAACGCACCAAGAGCAATCAGCATCCATGTAGCGTTTGCAAGCTTTATGCTGTACAACGGTTTTTTCATCAAATATGGAACAAGAAATGTAAACGCTCCAAAGACTATGAGATAAGTCGAGCCGAAAATCCCCACTATCGGGTGAACCGTCATAACGGAAAAGTAGTGTGTGTCATTTAGCATAGGGAGTGGAGTGATAGCATGAGCTCTCATCATCATTCCCTCTAAAGCTGACAAACCATAGTAAAGAACGCCTATGATTACGGCTCTAAGGGTAACTTTTTGAGTAGGTGTCAAACCGTCGGTTTTAAGTCCGCCCTCATGCCCGTTTATTAAACTATTTAAAAAACTCATAAACTTCCTCCTTTTTGTGAATGTTTGTCATCTTCGGCACAGCCTGTTACTTCAAAAACATCTTTTATATACATGTGTGCCCCTTTTGGACCCGAATATTCAGTAGATCTTAAATGATATACGCCATTTTTGCCAAACTTCCACATAAGGTCGTTTTTGTTCCCAGGAACTACCTGCATCTGCGTAACCATCGAGTTGTTTTGTCTAAAAATACCAAAACCGTATGTCAAATCTTTTGATACAACATCAAACATAACATACTCATTACACTTAAGTTCTATTTTTGGACTAGGAAGCATAAACTTGTGATCTTCAATCGTTATATTTACGACTTGAGCAGCTTTGAGAGAGTCTCTTTTAAAGTCTATCTCCACCCATGGAATTTTGTTAAATGTAACAATGTGAATTGCCACACCGACTGTTATAAGCGCACCTACATAAGTATAAAATGTAGCTGGCTTGAGTATACGGGGCTTGCCTTTTGGGTTTACTACACCCAGTGCAAACCATCCGATAAGCGAGATAACCGCTAAAGTGTATAAAGTATATACAAGCTTTAGCATATTTAACACATCAACCGAATCGGTCATTTTTTCTCCTTAAATAAAAAATTTAATATTGAAACTTTATCATTTATTATAAATTTAAAAATCAGTTTATTGTATAAATATTAATCAATAAGTTGAATATTAATACTTCATAAGATGTTGTGTATATCATTGCGGCTCCTTTCGTCATTGAAACCCTCTTTCGTCATTGCGAACGAAGTGAAGCAATCTAAATGACAAGTGCCGCAATCTAGTTTTTAGAGCTTATATATGATAAAATCTTTTTATGAAACTTTCACACCTAAAACAGATAACGGCTTACCTGCAAAAATTTACAAAAATATCAGCTATTTATAGGGTAAGCGATACCATTATAAAAGTTGCATTTGACAGAGACGATGAACTCTATTTTGAGATGCAGCGTTCAAACTCCAGAATATTCAAATGCACCTCTTATGCTCGTTCAAAAGTCTACAATGCCCCGTTTGATGTGCTTTTGGCAAAACGATTTAACCGCGCAAATATCCTAAGTCTAGACCTTTTAAATGGCGATAAGATAATAAGATTTAAAACTTCCGTTGCCTCTGCTTACAAAGAAGAGATTACCTTTTTGCAGTTTGAATTTACAGGAAAATATACCAATGTGATTATCTTGGATGAAGAAGAGAAAGTTCTTGAAGCGCTTAGGCATGTTGATTTATTTTCGTCATTTCGTGAAGTTAGAGTCGGGCAAAAACTTTTAGATGTTTTACAGGCTCCCTTTGAGGCAAAAGAGTATCCGCTTGATGATGTTGAGCAGTTTTTGTATGATGAATATGCAAAAGAGATGCAAGATAAGCTCTCTAGTCTAAAAAAACAAAAAATCTCGCTCTTAAATAAAAAACTAAAAAAGCTAGAGAAGCTCTCCGATTCGTTAGATGATGAAAACGAGCTAGAAGCCGAAGCGATGAAATATAACCGGTTTGGAAATCTGCTTTTGGCAAATATGCACAATGTAAAACCATATCAGAGAGTCGTAGAGGTTGACGACTATGACGGAACAAAGGTTAAAATAGAGCTTCACAAAGAGTTCTCTTCCGTTGCAATGATGGCAAATTCACTATTTTTGCGAAGTAAAAAAGCAAAACAGAGAGCTGCCCATATGCATATAGAAAAAAACTCTCTGCTTTGTAAGATAGAACATATGAAACTCTTTATTCATACGGTTGAGGAAGCAAAAGATGTCGCAAAAGTTCAGCTTCTCTTCCCAAAAAACATACAAGCCAAAAAAGTAAAAACCAACGATTCGATTGAGACTTTTTGGATAGAGGGTTATAAAGTAAGTCTTGGAAAAAATGAAAAAGGCAATGTTGAACTGCTTCAAAATGCCCGTGCAAAAGATATCTGGCTTCATATGAAAGAGAGACCCTCAGCGCATGTAATCATTACGACGGATAAGCAAAATGTTCCACAGAGTATTATAGAAGGAGCGGCAAGGCTCTGTGTAGATTTTACAATGTTTCAAAAAGATAGATATTTGGTCGATTATACTCCAAGAAGAGAAGTTACCATCCAAAGCGGCGCGAATGTGCTTTATAATAAGTACAAAACTATAGAAGTTGATACAAGGTGATTATGCCAGTTTGTAATTCTGCCACTTTATGTGGCAAGCTTTAGTGCCACAGCGGCTAGCGAAGTAAAAGGGACGCGTTCCTTTTACGGACAAATAAATGTAGGGGTTCCCTTCATTTTACAAAGTAAAATTAAGGGAAATAAAATGGCGGTAGGTTTAGTAGCAAATGCAATATATGTCAATCAGCAAACACCAAGTGTTGCATCTGTTGCTACCGCTCACAACAACCGTGTGGATTTTCAAAATATGGTAGCACAAACTACGGCACAAGAAAAAGAGATAGAAGTTCTTGAAGTTCGCCCCTCAGAAGAGAATCATGAAGTTAACCCTGACCGCGAGCATGAAAAAAATGAAGCGGATCAAGAGAACGCAAGAAATAAAAAACACAAGAAAACAGAAGAAGAAAAAGAGATTCAACCGCCTTTACATATATTAGATATTAAAGTGTGATTGGATATAATAGTTTCTAATATTTTACTAGGAAAAGCGATGAATGTATTTATGGTCTCAAAAGAGAGACTAATTACCGGAATAGCATTAGCTGTTGGAGTGCTTATAATAGGCTTTGTAGATAATTTTTTTCTTATGTGGCTCTTTTTAGGAGCGGTTTATATATTGGCTTTTTATGAAGCGATGAGGCTATTTGATATAAAAAATAGTGATTTAATCTATTTTGCCGTAGGGATTTGGCTGCTCGCAGCGATATATCCGCACAGCGATGATATTTTCATCTTAATATGTTTGGCTTATGCGGGTGCCGTCGCTTATAATAGAAATTTGAGCTGGAAAAATTTTCTCCCGTTTATCTATCCGACTGCAGGGATGCTTTTTATCTTAGCAATGTATCAGGGGTATGGTGTTCTTTCTCTTTTATGGCTTTTAGTAATTGTCGCTCTAACAGATATCGGTGCCTACGCGGTCGGTACAAGTATGGGTAAAACCCCGTTTAGCCCTACTTCTCCAAACAAAACGCTAGAAGGCGCTCTCGGTGGAGTGGCGGTTGCAACGATGGGCGGTATGTTTGTAGGTTTGTCTATCGTAGATTTGGGCGTTTCAGTCGTTATCTCTTTTATGGTCGCTCTTAGTTCAATCTTCGGCGATTTGTTTGAAAGTTTACTCAAAAGAGAAGCAGGCGTAAAAGACAGCGGAAGTATTTTACCCGGACACGGCGGTGTATTGGATAGAATAGACGGCTATCTTTTCGGCGGTATCGTAATGTTGGTACTTCTTCGCGGGCTAGTTTGATTTGATACTGCTCGGCTCTACCGGTTCAATCGGTGTAAATACGCTTGAAGTTGCAAAAAAATTTTCAATGAGTATTGAAGTGCTGGTTGCCGGTAACAACATAGAGTTATTAAACTCCCAGATAAAAGAACACAACCCAAAAACAGTCGTTGTTGCTAATAAAGAAGATGTCCACAGGGTAAATCACAACAATGTTTTTAGCGGCGAAGAAGCGATTTTAAGAGTTATAGAAGAGTCAAAGAGCAAGTTGGTCGTAAACGCGCTTGTAGGCTTTTTGGGTCTGAGTCCCACGCTAACCGCTCTTAGAGCAGGCAAAAAAGTGGCTCTTGCCAACAAAGAATCACTTGTTGCCTGCGGTGCTTTTATAGACACAACCAAGATTCAACCCATAGACAGCGAGCATTTCGGACTTTGGTATTTGATGCAAAATCGCCCCGTGGAGAAAATGATAATCACCGCAAGCGGCGGCGCATTTCGCGACTGGGATATAAACAAACTTCAAAACGCAACTTTAGCAGATACCCAAAAACATCCAAACTGGTCGATGGGGCAAAAGATAACCATAGACAGTGCGACAATGATGAACAAAATATTTGAACTCTTAGAAGCGAGATGGCTCTTTGGCGAGGGTCGTTACGATGCAATTATCGAGACAAAGTCGCTCATTCACGCACTCATCGACTTTAAAGACGGCTCAACCACCGCACATTTTGCCCATGCCAGCATGCAGCTCCCCATAGCTTTTGCACTTGATGGCAAGATGCAAGAAAATATCCTCCCGCATGTAGATTTGCTAAAAGTCGGCTCTTTAGAATTTCGCGAGATAACAACAGATAGATATCCGATTTGGCAGATAAAAAACGAACTTCTAAAAAACCCATCCCGCGGCGTAGTCGTAAATGCCGCAAATGAAGCCGCAATCGAGAAGTTTATCGCAAAAGAGATAGGTTTTATGGACATAGCAAAAACGGTTATGAGAGCTTACGAAAAGTTTGATACGCTACCAAAAAGCGTTGATGATGTGTTTGCTCTTGATGAAGAAGTCCGAGCTTATGTGAGAATGAAATGATTTTAAGTATTGAAAGCTCATGCGATGACAGCGCTGTTGCGATAACAGAGATTGCCACAAAAAAGCTTCTTTTTCATAAAAAGATATCGCAAGAGTTAGAACACTCTGTTTATGGCGGCGTTGTCCCTGAGCTGGCGGCAAGACTTCATGCAGAGGCACTTCCTAAGATTTTGGAGGAGTGCAAGCCATATTTTGAGGGCTTAAGGGCAGTTGCGGTTACTACGACACCAGGGCTTAGTGTCACGCTCGTGGAGGGCGTAATCATGGCAAAAGCAGTCTCAATTGCACTAAATATCCCTATAATCGGGGTAAATCACCTTGTTGGGCATATCTACTCTCTATTTATAGAAAAAGAGGCGGTTTTTCCTTTGACTGTTTTACTGGTCTCAGGCGGACATACGCAAGTCATGGAAGTTAAAAGTTTAGAAGAGATAAAAACGGTTGCAAAAAGTATGGATGACAGCTTTGGAGAGAGCTTTGACAAAGTAGCTAAAATGATGCATCTCGGCTATCCGGGAGGACCGGTTATCGAGAAGCTGGCAAAAGATGGAGATAGAAAAAAGTATAACTTTACGGTTCCGCTGCATCAATCTCCGCTCATCGCTTTTTCATATTCAGGGTTAAAAAACTCGGTTAGACTTGCCGTAGAAGATGCGAACGAGAACGATTATAAAGATATAGCTGCTTCGTTTGAAA
>CAYHRD010000127.1:0-5974 GCA_964358925.1 uncultured Sulfurimonas sp. | reverse complement strand
CAGCAGCAGCAATCGGTATGAGTGTACCGGTAGAGCTAGAAGCAGCGGCAGCAGAGGCTGAATGCGACTGGAGATGGGACAAGGCAGCTTGTCGTTTCTGTGGTACGGGTTGTGGGATTATGATGGCAACAAAAAACGGTAAAATCGTTGCTGTTAAAGGGGATCCGGCTGCACCTGTAAATCGTGGTCTTAACTGTATTAAAGGATACTTTAATGCTAAAATCATGTACGGTGCGGATAGACTTACTCAACCGTTATTAAGAGTTGATGCGAACGGTAAATTTGACAAAAAAGGCAAGTTTGCTCCGGTATCATGGCAGAGAGCTTTCGATGAAATGGAAATAAACATCAAAAAAGCGCTTAAATCAGGTGGACCGGAAGCAGTCGGCGTATTTGCATCAGGTCAATACACAATCATGGAAGGGTATACTGCTCTAAAAATGATGAAGGGCGGATTCCGTTCTAACGCAATCGACCCGAATGCTCGTCACTGTATGGCATCTGCGGTTGTAGGTTTTTATCAAACATTCGGTGTGGATGAGCCTTCAGGATGTTATGACGATATCGAACTTACGGATACAATCGTAGCTTGGGGTTCAAATATGGCAGAGATGCACCCGATTTTATGGTCTCGTGTAACTGACAGAAAACTATCAGATCCAAACAGAGTAAAAGTCGTATCAATCCAAACTTATACTCATAGAACTTCTGACTTAGCAGATATCGAAATAATCTTCTCTCCAAATACGGACGGAGCTTTATGGAACTATATTGCTAGAGAAATCGTTTATAGAGATGATGCTGAAAAAATTATTGATTGGGATTTCGTTAAGAAACATATGATTTTTGCAGCTAGCCCTGTAAATATCGGTTACGGTATGAGAAAAAGCGATGAGAAATCTGTAAAAGAAGGTAAATATACGGCTCTTGAGATGGAAACAGTTTCAAAAGAGATGAGTAAAGTTATATCTGCTAAAGAAGCACCGGCATTGGCACCTTACGGGTACAAAGAGGGTGATGTTATGAAAAACCAAGATGCTCCTTTTGGCAACCTTGGTCACTGGGAAATCTCGTTTGACGAGTACAAAAAAGCTTTAGCACCGTATACACTTGACTATACTGCTAAAATCTCAAAAGGCGATCCTGATGAAAACATTGAAGATTTCAAAAAGAAACTTCAAGCATTAGCAAACCTTTATATTGAAAAAGGTAGAAAAGTAGTATCTTTCTGGACAATGGGTATGAATCAACATACTCGCGGTACTTGGGTAAATACACTTTCATACAATGTTCACTTCTTACTAAACAAGCAAGCAAATCCGGGTGATGGAGCGTTCTCTTTAACAGGTCAACCTTCTGCTTGTGGAACTGCTCGTGAAGTAGGTACATTTACACACAGACTTCCTGCCGATATGATGGTAGACAATCCTGCACACAGAAAAATTACAGAAAATAAATGGATGGTTCCTGAAGGAACGCTAAATCCTATCGGCGTACAGCACATCATGAAAATTCACCGTGACATCGAAGACGGTTTAATCAAATTTGCATGGGTAAATGTTTGTAATCCTTACCAAGATACTGCATCTGCTCACCACTGGATTAATGCGGCAAGAGAGATGGATAACTTCATCGTAACTTCTGACGGATACCCTGGTATTTCTGCAAAAGTTTCTGACCTTATCTTACCGTCTGCTATGATTTATGAGAAGTGGGGCGGATACGGAAATGCTGAGAGAAGAACTCAACTATGGAGACAGCAAGTAATTCCTGTCGGAGATGCTATGAGTGATACATGGCAGTGGGTTGAACTTTCAAAAAGATTTACAGTTAAAGATGTTTGGGGTGAATATAAACCGTCAGGTCCAAGAAAAGAAGCTCTTCCAAGCATGATTGAAAAAGCAAAAGCAATGGGATACAACGAAAACACTACAATGTTTGAGATTCTTTTTGCTAACGATATCGCAAAATCATACAAACTTGACCAAAATGATCCTATCCAAAAAGGGTATGACAATAGTGAAGGTTACGGAGACAGCAGAAAAGTTGTAGGAAGTGACGGAAAAGTATTTGAAGGTTACGGTTTCTTTATTCAAAAATACCTTTTCGAAGAGTATGCTGCATTTACTCGTGGACACGGGCATGACCTTGCACCGTTTGATGTGTACCATAAAGTTCGTGGTCTTAAATGGCCTGTTGTTGACGGTAAAGAGACTCAATGGAGATTTAACGCTAAATATGACCCTTATGCAGCTAAAGCTACTAAAGAGACAGGTAATTCACATGCATTCTACGGAACTCTTGCTAAAGCGTTAAAGCAAGGTAACCTTACAGGGATTACGGATAAAGACGGCAAGCCGAAGCCATTAACAAATAAAGCTAAAATATTTGCTCGTCCTTATATGGATCCACCGGAAATGCCGGATGCAAACTACGATACTTGGTTATGTACGGGTCGTGTACTAGAACACTGGCACTCAGGAACTATGACTATGCGTGTACCTGAACTTTATCGTGCAGTTCCGGAAGCTCTATGCTATATGCATCCAAAAGACGCAGAAGCTAAAGATCTTAAACAAGGCGGTTCGTGCTGGGTAGAATCTCGTCGCGGCAAAGTAAAAGCAAGGGTTGAGACTCGTGGTAGAAATAGACCTCCAAGAGGTTTAGTGTTTGTTCCATGGTTCGATGAAAAAGTATTTATCAATAAAGTGTGTTTAGATGCGACATGTCCTATGTCAAGACAGACAGACTTTAAAAAATGTGCTGTAAAAATTTACAAAGCATAATTTATTAAATTAAAGGAGAAGTAGTTTTTGTTTTATAAAAACTACTTGTACGAAATGAAAAACAGAACTGAAAGCGATAGAAGAAAATTTATTTTAAGTATGGCTCGCGGTGCCGGAATAACGGCACTGAGCGGATTCATATGGAGTGCTTATGTTGATGAAGTTACGGCTTCGCAACTACTGCTTCGTCCGCCGGGAGCTATAAAAGAAGAAGATTTTTTAAAAACATGTATCAAATGTGGGCTTTGTGTCGAAGCATGCCCGTACGATACTCTATTGCTTGCAAAACCGGGTGATCATAAACCTCTGGGTACGCCGTATTTTATACCTAGAGATATTCCTTGTTATATGTGTCCAGATATTCCTTGTGTGCCTGTATGTCCTACGGGCGCACTTAATGAGCAAAGTGTTACGACGGACGGCAAACTTGATATAAACATTGCCGATATGGGACTTGCTATTATTGACAGAGAGACCTGTATAGCCTATTGGGGTATTCAGTGCGACGCATGTTATAGAGCATGTCCGATATTAGGTAAAGCCATAACGGTTGAGTACCATAAAAATGAAAGAACCGGAAAACATGCGTTCTTAACGCCGGTAGTTCATGCTGATGCATGTACCGGATGTGGTCTTTGTGAAAAAGCTTGTGTTACCGAAAAACCTGCCATATTTGTACTTCCAAGAGAAGTTGCAATGGGTAAAGCCGGTAGTCACTATATCAAAGGTTGGGATAAAGAAGATGAGAAGCGTTTAAAAGATGCCTCGGAAATTAAATCAACAACAGAGATAAGTAAAAGCACGGCTATAGATTCTTTAAATAGTGGGATAGGAGGTTTAGACAAATGAAAACATTTTGGAATAAATATCGCTATCTATTTTTTAGAAGAACAACTCAGATAGGTTTATTATTTTTATATTTCGGTGCAAATGCATGGGGATGGACTGTTTTAATGGGAAATCTTAGCACATCCGTTTTATTTAATGTTATTCCTTTAAGCGACCCTTATGCAGTGTTACAAATGGTTGCAGCAGGTGCCGTGATAGCAACGGACTTAATTATCGGTGCTTTAATTATTACGATGTTTTATTTAGTAATCGGAGGGCGTGCTTTTTGCAGCTGGGTTTGTCCAGTAAATCTGGTAACGGATGCGGCATCGCTTTTAAGAAGAAAGATTGGCGTTGACAATTTTGCAAAAAGACAGCCTGCCACTAGAAACATTAGATATTGGGTTCTCGGGTTAAGTTTGGTAATATCATTTGCAATGGGTGTAACGGCTTTTGAGTTTATATCACCTATTTCTATGCTTCATAGAGGAATAATATTCGGTTTTGGTTTTGGATGGGCAGCAGTGCTCATTATTTTTCTTTTTGACCTTTTAGTTTTAAAGAATGGTTGGTGTGGACATATTTGCCCACTTGGTGGATTTTATTCATTAGTAGGCAAGAACAGCTTAGTAAGAGTACATCACAATGAAGAAAATTGTACAGAGTGTATGAAATGTAAAGTTGTATGTCCTGAGCAGCAAGTTTTATATATGATTGGTAAAGAGAGTATTCCAGTGCTTTGGGCAGAGTGCACAAATTGTGCAAGATGTATAGAAGTATGCGATGATGATGCTCTTAGTTTTTCAATAAGAAAACTAGTAAATGATAAAAAAAAGGGAGAGTAATAATGAAAACAATGATTAAGATATCGGTTGGTTTAGTTACTGCAGCACTACTAATAACTGGTTGTGTTAGCGAGGAAAGCGCTAAATCTTCACAAAAATCAGCAGTTGCAAAAACAGTAAGTGAAGAGTCTTTAGGTTTAAGAAAGACAGATCTTTACACTGAAGCCGGCACAATAGCTGATAAAACTGAATATAGAACGGCGCAAGCTACAACAAGTTCTAGAATTAAAAGAGCATTTCAAGATGCTCCGCCAATGATTCCACACGATACAACCGGTATGTTGCCTATTAAAACTGGTAACAATCAATGTACAGGTTGTCATATGCCGGAAATGGCTACTGCACTAGGTGCAACTCCGATTCCGGTATCACACTTTACTGATTTTAGACCAAGAGCTAAAATCGTAAACGGCATAGCTGTTGATACAGTTGATAACTACAAAAACGAGACTAAAATCGTTAAAGGAAATCAGCTTCAAAATGCTAGATTTAACTGTTCGGCTTGTCATGCTCCTCAATCGCAGGGTAATTTGGTTTGTGAAAACACATTTGAGCCTGTTTTTACAAGCAAGGACGGTGCAGAGAAATCAAGCTGGAATGGCGGTAAGCTAACTGAAGCACTAGATACTGTTGGAAAAGATAGCGTCATAACAAAAGATGATATTGCTAACAAAAATTCTAAAGCAGGCAGCTTAGGCGGCGCAGCTCATTAATGCAAAGAAGAGAGCTATTTAGCTCTCTTGCTTCATCGCTAAGCGGTACAAAGAAGCAAGAGAAGCCCTTAAGACCACCTTATTTTAGTGATGAATCTCTTTTTCATAATGAGTGTAACAAATGTGATGCTAAGTGTGCCACTGTTTGTGAAGAAGATATAATTAAAATTGCGGATGATAGAACTCCATATATAACTTTCTCAAATAGCGGTTGCACATATTGTGACAAATGTGCTTTGTCATGTGAATTTGGGGTTTTAAAAATAGAAGATAAAAAATTAATCGGAGCAGTAGTTACGATTGATAAAAAAAGTTGTTTAAGCTGGGGGCATACAATGTGCTTCTCTTGTAAAGATCCATGCCTAGATAACGCAATAGATTTTAAGGCTATGTTTATGCCTACAATCAATGACAATTGTACCTCATGCGGGTTTTGTATAAGCAGATGCCCGACAGATGCAATAAAAATAAAGGTGCTATGATGAAGATAATTACTATTTTAATGTTACTCTTAACACTGCTTTTTTCACAAAACATTAAACAGCCTGCATCAAAATTTA
The DNA here is from genome assembly GCA_964358925.1 of uncultured Sulfurimonas sp. Classification (GTDB taxonomy): domain Bacteria; phylum Campylobacterota; class Campylobacteria; order Campylobacterales; family Sulfurimonadaceae; genus Sulfurimonas. Next base: position 242 of record CAYHRD010000127.1, on the reverse strand, counting down.
CTTCAAGCGGTTCAGTCGTAGATTTACTATATAAAGACGGCAAAGTATATAGTGCTACAAATGCAGGTTGTGTTGATATTTTTGATTATCAAAGCAAAAAGCTAATCAAAAAAATTGAAGTTGAAAAAATAGTAGATTTTGCAGGCGATAAGATTGATGCAAAAATTTATTCAGTAGATATCATTGACGATAAAATATTGATTTTATCGCAAGATAAAGGGGGATTTACAAGAGTACATATA
>CAYHRD010000126.1:0-6009 GCA_964358925.1 uncultured Sulfurimonas sp. | reverse complement strand
GGTACAGGTGCCGCCATCGCCGTTGAAAACCTTAGTCTTAAACCGTATGCATCTGATGTTTTTGAAGCTTGCAGGGTAACGGACGGAGGCACCTCGGCAACTATTTCAGTATAACCCTGCATCGGTGAGATGGTAATAGATTTTATATATTTAGATGAGAGCTGCTTGATTTTTGAGGATTCTATTGAAGTGTCTTGAAGTTTAATGGAAATAGCCGAGTCGTTTGTTTTCTGCTTGATGACTCCCTCATACGGAGTGTCAAATGTTATCATAACATCAACTCTGTCAGTTCTGTCGTAAATATTGTAGCTGAGTATTTTTGAAGCATATAGAGAAAAAGGAATTATAAAAATAAGCAGTATTCTAATCATAGTCTCTCTTTTGCGAGATGGTATAAAACTGCACTTGAATCCAAGATTTCATTAATACGAATTGCTAGATTTTTTTCATAAACCATAACTTCACCTTTGCCTAAGATACGACCGTTAACATATGATTCGACACTCTCTCCCGCCGGTTTTTTGAGGTCTATGATGGAACCTTTTGTTAGTTTTAAAATATCTCCGATAGAGAGTTCGGTTTCACCTAAATCAGATACAAATTCAACCTCCATATCCAATAATCCGGAATAATCCATCCATGAAAGTTCTTCTTGGGGATTAAATATGAATTCTTTGGCTCCGTAATTGTACTTTTTGTTTCTCAACTATAGTTCCTTGATAGCAATAATCATCTCATCATCTTCAATTTTTAAAACTTTTGCCGTGTCGTAATCAAGATCAAAACTATCTATCTTCTCAAAATGAGGAGTCGACATAGTATAACTATGTTCGCCCGTATCGAGTGCTAAAACTTTAGCACTCCCGACTATTAGATTTGCGGTTTCAAGTATCATATCAATCAAAGTCTCTTCATCACTTTCATCTTCTTCTAAAAGAAGCGTAGAAATTCTTTGTGCAAAACCTAAAGATGCTCCGATATAAACCCTGTATTTTTTAAAGCTTATAGTTTCTATGTCTATATAAGCAATAACTGTTCTCATTTGAGTTACATCATCATGTACTTCATGCGGCGCTCTGATTTGGTGAATACAAAAATTTTGTGAAGCTTCTACAATTGTGTTTAACATTCTTTATAACCCCTACTGTAAGTGATTATACTTCAATGAATCTCAAAGTAAAATTAAACCCTAGAAAGAATGATATAATTCGAAAAAAAAGTTTTAATAGATGATTGAATTAATTTTTTTGGGTATGGGTATCGGTTTTTTGTCCGGTTTTTTTGGAATTGGCGGTGGAACTATACTTGTTCCTTCTCTTATGTTGCTTGGTCATCAAATAAAAGATGCAATAGGTATTTCTGTAATACAGATGGTTTTTAGCTCTATCTATGGCAGTTATTTAAATAGAAAAAATAAAACACTTGATGTGCCTATGGGTTTGGTTATTGGTAGTGGCGGTTTTATTGGCGCACTCTCAAGTGGGTTTATTGTATCAAATATTGATGATAAAACGCTAGAGATTATATTTTTATCTTTTGCTATTTTTGCACTTACAAGACTTTTTTTTAAAACAAAGCAGGGTGTTGTACAAAAAAATGTAAATAGAGTTATACTATTTTTAATAGGTCTAGTCTTGGGTGTATTAGGTATGATAATCGGTGTTGGCGGAAGTATACTTTTAGTTCCGATACTAGTTGGTTTTTTACATGTAGATCTTAAAAAAGCAATCTCTGCGGGTCTCTTTTTTGTGGTTTTTTCATCTATTTCAGGTCTTATTTCTCACTCATTAAGTAGAGAGATAGATTTTCAAAGCGGAATAATCATAGGTTTGGCATCGCTTATCGGTGTTTATGTCGGAATTCACCTTAAAGATAGGGTTGATACGGTATTGCAAAAAAAGTTATTAATAGGTTTTTACCTTTTAATAGTAATATATTTAACAAAAAGAATATTTTTTTAGAGGGAATTGGTTATAAATGAAAAATAGAGATGTCATCAAAATAACGGGCGCGAGAGAAAATAATTTAAAAAATATATCGCTTGAAATACCAAAAAATCAGCTAGTTGTTTTTACGGGTCTTAGCGGAAGCGGGAAATCGACTTTGGCGTTTGACACGCTTTATGCGGAGGGACAGAGACGATATATGGAGTCATTGTCCTCTTACGCTAGACAGTTTCTTGACCGTGTAGGCAAGCCTGATGTAGATAAGATAGAAGGGCTTACTCCTGCTATTGCGATTGACCAAAAAACAACCTCTAAAAATCCCCGTTCAACCGTCGGAACAATCACGGAGATATATGACTACCTAAGACTTCTTTATGCCCGTGTAGGAGTTCAGCATTGCCATAACTGCAACAAAGAGATATCGCAAATGAGCGCGTCGGATATTATCGCTCAAGTTGCAAAACTACCCGAAGATGCGAAGCTTGTTATTTTGGCACCGCTTGTAAGAGAGAAGAAGGGCAGTTTTAACGATGTGCTTGAATCATTGGTTCATAAAGGTTATGTACGGGCTATGATAGACGGCGTAATGGTGCGGCTTGATGAGGAGATAGAGTTATCTAAAACCAAAAAACACACTATTAAAGTAGTAATCGACAGGGTTGCGGTTAAGCCTGAAAACAAAGAACGGATAGCTGCGGATGTTGAAAAAGCTCTTAAAGAGAGTTACGGTGAGCTTGAAGTGGAGATATTAAACCATGAAGAGCTGGGGCTAAGAGAGACAAGTTTTTACTACAGCGAGCATAATGCCTGTTTTGACTGTAAGATAAGTTTTGACCCGCTTGAACCTCTCTCTTTTTCGTTTAATTCGCCAAAAGGTGCGTGCAGGGAGTGTGACGGTCTTGGGGTTCGTTATGCGCTTGACCATGACAAGATAATAGATAGGGATTTAAGCATAGAAAGCGGTGCCGTGAAGATAATTTACGGCTTCAATAAAGGGTACTATTTTACATTTTTAAAAGGGTTCTGTACTGCAAACGGTATAGATGTGAAAATTCCTTATGCCGAACTTGAGGAGTACCAAAAAAAGGCTATTTTGCACGGCGGAATTGATGAAGTGAGTTTTTTATGGAAAAGCCATGAAGTAAAAAGAGTATGGCCGGGAATCATAAAAATAGCATACGATATGTTCAAAGATGAGAAAGAACTAGCGGATTATATGAGTGAAAAGGTGTGCAATGTTTGTACAGGACACAGACTTAAAAGAGAATCATTGGCTGTAAGAGTTGCTTCAAAAGGGATAGCCGATATTTTGGATATGCCTATTTCCAAAAGTTATGAGTGGTTCAAAAAAAGTGAACATTTTTCTCATTTAAGCGATCAAAGTACGCAGATATCAGCGCCTATTTTAAATGAAATCAGAGAAAGACTCTACTTCTTGTTTGATGTAGGACTCGGCTATATTACACTCGGTCGTGATGCAAGGACTATCAGCGGCGGAGAAGCGCAGAGGATTCGCATTGCTTCGCAAATAGGGAGCGGTTTGACGGGTGTTTTATATGTGCTAGATGAGCCGAGTATCGGACTTCACGAGAGAGATACGCTTAAACTTATCCGTACGCTTAGAAGTTTGCAGGAGAAAGGAAACAGCGTTATAGTCGTTGAACATGACAAAGAGACTATAGAGAATGCCGATTTTATAGTAGATATCGGAAGCGGGGCAGGGAAGTTCGGCGGAGAGGTTGTTTTTGCCGGAACGCTGGATAAGCTAAAAAAAGCCAAAACACTCACTGCCGACTATCTATACGGCAGAAAAAAAATAGAATATTTTTATAGAAGAGCGCAAGATAAATATATAGAGATAAAAAATGTTACTGTAAATAATATCAATAATTTAAGCGCAAAAATTCCGCTAAATAACTTTGTCTGTATTACGGGTGTGAGCGGAAGCGGAAAAAGTTCGTTAATGCTTCAAACGCTTCTTCCCACAGCTAGAGAGTTGTTAAACCATGCCAGAAAAGTAAATAAAGTTGCAGGTGTTGAGATAACGGGTCTTGAACATGTCGATAAAGTTATTTATCTTGATCAAAGTCCTATCGGACGAACTCCAAGGTCAAATCCCGCAACTTATACGGGCGTGATGGATGAGATAAGAAATCTATTTGCGCAAACAAAAGAGGCTCAAATAAGAGGCTATACAAGCTCAAGATTTAGTTTCAATGTCAAAGGCGGAAGATGCGAGAAGTGCCAAGGCGAGGGTGAAAACAAGATAGAGATGCACTTCTTGCCCGACATTATGGTTAAATGCGATACCTGCCACGGTACGAGATACAATCAGCAGACTTTAGAAGTTTTTTATAAGGGCAAAACAATTTCTGATGTGCTTAATATGAGTGTAGAAGAAGCTTTTGAATTTTTTAAGGCGATTCCAAAAATATATCAAATATTATCAACATTAGTCGATGTCGGTCTGGGTTACATTACGCTTGGACAAAATGCCGTGACGCTCTCAGGCGGTGAAGCTCAAAGAATAAAACTAAGCAAGGAGCTTAGCCGCAAAGACACCGGTAAAACACTTTATGTCTTAGATGAACCGACAACGGGACTTCATTTTGCAGATGTAGATAGACTAACTGGCGTGCTTCATAAGTTTGTAGAGCTTGGAAACTCCGTGCTTATAATTGAACATAACTTGGATATGATAAAAAATGCAGATTATATTATAGATATGGGACCCGAGGGCGGAAGCGGCGGCGGTCTGATTATTGCCGAGGGAACTCCCGAAGAAGTGGCAAATAGTTATGAAAAAACAGGCTCTTACACCGGCGAGTATCTTGCTAAAGAACTTGCTCTTCATATCTGATGTTCAGGACAACGGAAAAACCGTCACTGCGAGGAGTGCAACGACGCGGCAGTCTTTGTTAATGCACATAAGATTGCCGCGCTTTGCTCGCAATGACGAGGAGTGGACTAACTATCAAGGAAAAGAATGGAACAGATAAAACTTACAGAGTATAGTCACGGTGCGGGGTGCGGATGTAAAATCTCTCCTATGTTGCTTGACGAGATATTAAAAAGCACCACCTTGCAGCCCTCATATCCACAGCTTCTTGTAGGAAATGAGTTTAAAGATGATGCGGCGGCGTATGATTTAGGGGATGGCACATCCGTTCTCTCGACTACGGACTTTTTTATGCCTATCGTGGATGATCCTTTTACTTTTGGACGAATTGCCGCGACGAATGCGCTTAGCGATATTTATGCGATGGGCGGACGACCTCTTATGGCTATTGCAATTTTCGGATGGCCGATTGATAAACTCTCTGCGGATGTCGCAAGAGAGGTTATAGAGGGCGGTCGTGCCGTTTGCAAAGAGAGCGGTATCCCGCTTGCAGGCGGACACTCCATAGACTCGCCTGAGCCGATTTTCGGACTGGCGGTCACTGGTATAGTTCAGAATGAAAACCTTATGAAAAACAGTGGAGCGGTGGAGGATTGTTATATATTTTTAACAAAACCCATCGGCATAGGCATACTTACAACTGCACAAAAGCAAAAAAAGATAGAAGATGGCGATATAGATGCGGCGATAGAAGCGATGACAACGCTCAATAAAATAGGCGCTTCTCTCTCAACGCTTGAGAGTGTCGTTACAATGACCGATGTAACCGGATTTGGTCTTTTGGGGCATTTAAGCGAAGTGTGTGAAGCAAGCAATATAAGTGCGACCGTATGGTTTGAGCGCGTGCCGCTTCTTCCGAATGTAGAAAAATATAGAACTCTTGGATGTATTGCCGGAGGAACGCGAAAAAATTTTATGAGTTACGGTCATAAAATTTCTGAGATGTCGCAGCAGCAGCGAGAGATATTGTGCGATGCCCAAACCTCAGGCGGTCTACTTGTTTTTGTAAAAAAAGACGGGGTGAAAGAGTTTTATGAAGCGGTTTATGAAGCAGGATTAAATCTTGAGCCAATCGGCGAGACGGTTGCAAAAAGCGAACGATTGGTAAAGGTTTTATAGGTGTCTGAATTTTACGATGATTTTAAATCCATTGTCTTAAATAAC
>CAYHRD010000125.1:0-6017 GCA_964358925.1 uncultured Sulfurimonas sp. | reverse complement strand
GATACTCATGTTCTTCGCTCTCTCCGTCAATTACGATTTGAACCTCTTTGCCTATCTCGCCTTTAAGAGATTTTTCCATACATTTAGAGGCGATTTTGCCTAATATATCAGCTCTTTTGTTGATAACTTTAGCCGGAATTTTCTCGCTCATCTCATGTGCAGGAGTCGTCTCTTCATCTGAATATGCAAAAACATTAATGCGGTCAAATCCGAAATTTGCGGCAAATTCACACATCTCGTCAAACATCACTTCCGTCTCTTGCGGATGTCCGACAATGAAACTGGTTCGCACAAAAGAGTTAGGAAGCGCTCTCATAAACTCTAAGAGTTCAAGCGTCTGTTTTTTGCCAAAACCTCTCTTCATCAGTTTTAACATATCGTCGTTTATGTGCTGAATCGGCATATCAAAATAGTTGTGAAAAATCTCGCTTTTTGCTATGTTTTTTAGCAGTGAAATAGTCGTCGTAGACGGGTACAAGTAAAGGATTCTTGCACTTTTAACACCCTCGATAAGTTCTATTCTTTGGATAAGCAGACTAAGCCCGTCTTTTACATTTTGGTCTCGCAAAAACGAACTGCTGTCTTGCGATACAAATGAAAAATCCCAGTATCCTTTTGCGACAAGTCCCTCAACCTCTTTAGCGATTGAGTCAAGAGTTCTTGAATTTAGCTTACCTTTAAAAGATGGAATTGCACAGAAACTGCAAGTTTGGTTACACCCTTCCGAGAGTTTTATATAAGCGTGATAAGTAGAACCCGTTACTACACGCTCTGCACCGTCGATTAGATATACCGCTTCAGAAAAACGGCTCTTTTTCTCAACTAAAAGCTCATCAATTTTGTCATAATCGCCGACACCCGTAAAGATATCAACTTCTGGCATATCTTTACTAAGCTCTTCTTTGTATCTCTCGCTCAGACATCCTGCCATTACTAAAACAGAGTCCTCTTTTCTTGCATCATGAAGATTTAAAACAGTGTTTATAGATTCCTGTTTTGCCGCATCGATAAAGCCGCAGGTATTTACGATGATAACATCCGCCTCTTCTTGATTGTCGGTTAGCGTGAAGTTTTGAAGTTTACCCATCATAACTTCCGTGTCGACTAGATTTTTTGTGCATCCCAGAGATACGATGTGAAGTTTATTGCCCATTTTATGCCCATTGTGTCATTCCAAACTTGATTTGGAATCTAAAATTTAAATCGTATTATATCTAATGTATAATACAACTATGAAAATATATGATGTTTTAATACTCGGTGCAGGTGCAAGCTCCCTTATGTGCGCTTCACATTTAGATAAAAAGTTTAGCGTTGCTATTGTGGATGTCAATGGCAAAATTGCCGTGAAACTAAAAATCTCGGGCGGCTCAAAGTGCAATGTTACAAATGTAGAAGTAAGCGAGTATAACTATGACGGCGATAGTGAATTTATATCAAATGTCTTGGATAGCTTCTCCAAAGAAGATTTGTTAAATTATCTACGGACAAACGGTGTAGAACCGGTTATCCGTAAAGATTGCTACTACTTTTGTAAAGATTCTTCCGATGAGATTATAAATATTTTTAAAAGAGCTATTAAGCATGTAGATATGCTTTTAGATAGAGATATTTTAGAGGTTAAAAAAAGTGATGATATCTTTGAGGTAAAAACTTCAAAGGGTATTTTGAGGGCAAAAAATGTTGTAGTTGCAACGGGCGGCAAAAGTTACAAAGAGTTGGGTGCAAGCGATATCGGACTGGTCATTGCAAAGAGATTCTGCATAAAAGTAAAAGAGTTTGCCCCTGCACTTGTCGGTTTAACCGTTCAAAAAGAGCAGTTTTGGATGAAAGAGCTAAGCGGACTTAGCTGCCTTGTAAATATAAAAGTAAATGATAAAATCTTAAAAGAGGAGCTTCTTTTTGCTCACAAAGGCATAAGCGGCCCCGCAGTCCTCTCTGCATCGCTATACTGGCAAAAGGGAAATATTGCGATAGATTTTTTACCGAGAAATAATATTTTAGAACTCATTAAAGATAGCAAAAAACTTTTAAGCTCCGTAATTCCTCTTCCAAAAAGACTATCAAAAGCTATTTTAGAAGCACTTAGCGTAGAAGATACGGAGTGCAAAAAAATCAGTAATGATATTAAAGAGAAGCTAGTTCGTATTCACGCTTACGAGTTCGCACCGGCAGGAAATTTCGGTTTTAGCAAAGCCGAAGTTTCTCGCGGCGGAGTTATAACGGATGAATTAAATCCATACACAATGGAAGCTCTGGATGTGAAAAATCTATATTTTATAGGTGAAGTAGTAGATGTAACGGGAGAACTCGGCGGATACAATTTTCAGTGGGCTTTTAGCAGCGGATTCGTATGTGCAAAAGGGATAAACGGCGGACAATCGTAAATTGTTTCGTTGAAAGTTTGAATTTTATTTAAAAATTGATATATTAAGATTATATAATAGTCTAAAAAGCTTTTAAAAGGATGCGTTGTGAATAATGGCAGAAAGTCTACTTTGCACGAGTTGCTTTTTAATCATCATAAAAACACTGTCTTAATACCGACATTTGTTATTGCAACAATAGTATTTATAATATATTTTTTTACAAATGCGTATGTTTACAATTTAATTAAAAATGTCTCAATAGAAGAGGTAAAAAGCCATGGAAACGACATACTTTTGGCTGAATCAAAATATATCGGCAATACTTTAGGCGAAATCTCTAGACTTAGTAAAATATTGCAAAAAGAGCATGAACATTTTTTTTTAAATCCTCAGTTAAACCATCTTCCTTTTGGTGTTCCTGTTTTTAAAACGGACCCTGAGGGCGTGTATTATAAATCAAATAAAATCGGTTCAAGTCTTTACTACTCATCAGATACGAAAATAACGCATAGAGAGAGAGATAAAGCCTTACGCAGTGAAATTATGGATGTCAGTCTTAAAAGTATAGTAGATAGTAATCCAAATATTGTTGCGGCTTATTTTAACAGCTGGGATAATATGAATAGACTCTATCCGTATATTGATGAGGTATATAATCAATATGGTCCTACTCTTAAGATGAGTGATTATAATTTTTACTATTTGGCTGATGAAAAACATAATCCTAAAAAGGAACCGGTGTGGACGGGTGCTTATTTGGATCCTGCCGGAAACGGCTGGATGATTTCTTGCGTTGTTCCCATATATAACAAAGAATTTTTAGAAGGTGTGACGGGTTTGGATATCACTTTAAAGAGTTTTGTGAATAATTTGCTAGAACAAAAATTAACATGGGATGCCTCTCTTCTTATGCTTGATGAAGAGGGTATGATTTTAGCTATGCCTAAAAAGATTGAAAAAATTTTAAATATGAATGAGCTTACAGATCATAGTTATACGACTAATATAAAAACAACAATTAATAAGCCCTGCGAGTATAATTTACTTAAAAGTCAAAATACGCCGTTTGGAAAAGAGTTTGTAGAATATTATCAAAATAAAACCGGTTTTTTTGAGCTGACTATCGATTCTAAAGAGTATATATTACTGCAAACTACCATTCAGCAAACAGGTTGGCGGCTTATACTTATGATTGAAAAAAACAATATTTTTCATTTTATTTATAAGTTAAAATTATATGCAGATATTATAGGTTACAGCGCAATTATAATTGCAATAATTTTTTATCTGGGATTTTTACTTTACACAGTAAAAAGATCCAAAGTCTTTGCGCTTGAGATAACGAGTCCCATTGAAGAGTTGTCAAAACAGACGACTTTCGTAGGAAGTGATAAGATTAATTTATCACTAAAAGAGAGTAATATTAAAGAGATTAATCAGCTAAATTCTAATTTTACTAAAATGGTTAAAGAGCTTAAAATAGGTAAGATTAATCTTATCCAAACAAAACGCAGAAAAAAAGTATATGAAGAAAAAGCTAACGAGTATCATAAAAAATCACTTATTGATCCGCTCAGCGGCTTGTACAATCGTTCAAAAGCCGATGAAGTAATGAACAAAGAGATAGAAGCAGCATTTCTATACGAAAAACCTCTCGCTTTAATTATGCTAGATGTTGATCATTTTAAAAATATCAATGATACGCTGGGTCATTTAGCGGGTGATTTGGTTATTAAAGAGTTCGCAAAAATTATAAATTATAATTCAAGAAGCAGTGATGTAGTAATTAGAAACGGAGGAGATGAGTTTTTAATAATCTGTACAAATACAGAGCTTCAATCAGCCGAAATGTTTGCCGAAAATTTAAGAGTATTGATTGAAAACGGCAGCTATCCGCAAGATTATAAAGTTACTTCAAGTATAGGAATAGCATCATATCAAAGAGGAGATACAAAAGAAGATATTATTGATAGAGCAGATAAAGCACTGTACATGGCAAAAGAAAAAGGCAGAAACAGCGTTGTTTGTTTATAAGCTATATTAATTATTAAAGCTTGTGTAAAAAAGAGTAGTGGTGCTCACAACTGGACTCGAACCAGTGACTTTTACCTTGTCGAGGTAACACTCTACCAACTGAGTTATGCGAGCAAGAGTGAAATTTTAGCAAAAAATACTTAAAGGACACTTCTAAAACTATAAAATAAATCAACTTATTTTTATATGTGAAAAAGTTGTTAAAAATCTCAATTCATAAGAGATATTTACTTTTAATTTATGTTTATAAAGTGTATACTTTCGTCATTATTTTAAAAAGTACCATAAGGCAAGTTATGAACTTAAGAGAGTTAGAAGATATAGGTTTAAAGAACATCGGTAAGGTTCATCACAATCTTAGCTATGGTGAGTTGATTGAACACGAATTAGAAAAAAGGGAGTGTGCTCTCACAAAAAAAGGGGCTACTGCCGTTGATACAGGTATATTTACGGGTAGAAGTCCAAAAGATAAATATTTTGTAGATCGCGATCCGTCAAACAAATATATTGCATGGGGCGATGTAAATCGAAAAATCAGTGAAGAAATTTTTAATGAACTTTTGGATGTTTCAAGAGAGCAACTCTCAGGTAAAGACTTGTATGTAACAGATGTTTACAGCGGTGCTAGTGAAACTTCAAAGAAATCTATCCGTTTTGTTACCGAAATAGCGTGGCAAGCGCATTTTGTGAAAAATATGTTTATTCGTCCTACAGAATCGGAACTAGAGGGTTTTAAACCGCAGTTTACCGTTTTAAATGCTTGTAAAGCCGTAAATGAAAAATGGAAAGAGCATGGGTTAAACTCTGAAGTTTTCGTACTTTTTGATATTGAAAATAATTTAGCGATAATCGGCGGCACATGGTACGGCGGTGAGTTGAAAAAAGGGATTTTTTCAATGATGAACTACTGGCTGCCGCTTGAGGGCAAACTCTCTATGCACTGCTCTGCAAATGTCGGCAAAGAAGGTGATACCGCACTTTTCTTTGGGCTTAGCGGAACAGGAAAAACAACTCTCTCAACAGACCCGCATAGAAGACTTATCGGTGATGATGAGCATGGTTGGGATGATGATGGAGTATTTAACTTTGAGGGCGGATGTTACGCCAAGGTTATAAACCTTGACAGTGAGAGCGAACCTGAGATATACGGTGCTATAAAAGATAATGCTCTTCTTGAAAATGGCGTGTTGCACGGCGACGGCGAAGTAGATTATAAAGATGGAAGCAAGACTGAAAATACCCGCGTCTCTTACCCGATAGAGCATATACAAAATCATGAGCCGTCTCTTAGTGCGGGTCACCCTGAAAATATAATCTTTTTAACAGCGGACGCTTTTGGTGTTCTTCCTCCTGTATCTAAACTTACTCGTGAACAAGCAATGTACTACTTCTTAAGCGGTTATACTGCAAAAGTTGCAGGAACTGAGAGAGGGATAACTGAGCCGGTTGCAACATTTAGCTCATGTTTCGGAGAGGCTTTCTTACCTCTTCATCCGACTGTTTATGCAAAACTCCTTGGCGAAAAAATTGACAAATACGGTGTAAATGTTTATCTTGTAAATACAGGCTGGACAGGCGGAAAATACGGAGTTGGAAAGAGAATGAGCATTAAAG
>CAYHRD010000124.1:0-6035 GCA_964358925.1 uncultured Sulfurimonas sp. | reverse complement strand
AGTATGCTTGAAACAGTTCGTGATGTGGCATTTCCTTTTATCAAAAAATACAACGAAGGAAGTGAGTTTAACAAATCACTCAAAGATTTAGCTTTTATTATCACGAAGCCCTCACTACTGAGCGAAACAGTTGAAGCACTTGAAGAGGTTTTTAGTATTCTTGAAGAGGACGATAAAGGATTTATGGATAGTTTAGGAGATATGTATGAGTATCTTTTAAGTGAAATAAGTTCAAGTGGTAAAAACGGACAGTTTAGAACTCCAAGACACATAATAAAAATGATTACTCAGCTTGTAAATCCACAAATCGGCGAAAGAGTATTTGACCCAAGTGTAGGAACAGCAGGATTTTTGGTAAGTGCTTATACGCATATGCTTCAACCATACACCGAGAAAGAGGGAAGATTAGGAGCAAATCTAACTGATAGTAATTTGTGGGATAAACTCTCAAACGATACATTCTTTGGAAATGATAGCGATATATCTATGATACGAATATCAATGATGAATATGATGCTTCACGATATAGAAAACCCACATATAAAACAAGTTGATACACTGGGAAAAGGTTATACTGAAAAAGACAAATATCAAGTCGTTTTAGCTAATCCACCTTTTAAAGGGAGTATTGACAAAGAAGATAAAAGTGAAGATTTTGGTATAGATTCGACTAAAACGGAACTTCTTTTTGTTGATTTAATCACAAGGGTTTTAGACATTGGCGGAAGATGTGGAGTTATTATTCCCGATGGTGTTTTGTTTGGAAGTTCCAATGCTCACAAAACACTTAGAAAAAACCTCTTAGAGAACAATGAACTTAAAGCTGTAATATCTATGCCAAGTGGTGTATTTAAACCATATGCGGGGGTTTCGACTGCTGTTTTAGTTTTTGTAAAAGGTGGCTCAACTGAAAAAGTTTGGTTCTATGATATGGAAGCAGACGGATACAGCTTAGATGACAAAAGAAATAAAATTGAGCAAAACGATATTCCTGATATTATTGAAAAATATAATAAAAAAGATACTGCGGATTATAAATCTACGAAGAAACACTTTTTTGTTAATGTCGCTGATATAGTGGCAAATGATTATGATTTATCAATCAACCGCTATAAAACCATTGAATATGAAGAAATTGAATATCCACCTACTAATGAGATTTTAGGGGATATTATGGCATTATCTAAAAATATTGATAATGATTTACAAGAATTACAACAGCTTTTATAGGGTGGTTATGTATGTATGAAGTAATTGAAGCGGTTGAATATGTCCCTAAACCTAATGATATGGGAACAAGTAAGTGGGTGCTAATTAAAGCAGAAAATGGTATCACTTATCAAATAAAATTCAATGAAGAAGCAGTTGCTCATAATACATATGAATTTATAGGTAATTTTATTGGTAAATCAATTGAAGTTCCCGTTCCTAATGGTATATTTTTACAAATACCTGATTTTTTATTGACTAAATGCGAGGAAGACTTGAATTTTACAATTGATAGAAGTAAAGTTATAGCTAATATTTTCTTTGGCATTGAATGGATTTATGGACAAGTGCAATTTAATGATATTGAGCTACTTTTGGAAGAATTGCAAAATACAATGAACTATGAAGAGTTTCCATCAATTTTTCCATATGACCAATATCTAAGAAATTATGATAGACATATTGATAATCATTTGATTATTAAAACTGACAAAAAACAGCAATTTTACTATTCTATCGATAGTGATAAAATTTTTGGATGTTTTCCAATGGCTGATATACTAACTGAAAAAGAAGTGTTTGATTGTTTTGGAAACCCTGCATATAAACCACTTTATGATAGTATTGACGACAAAATATTTAAAATAATATTGATATATTCAAATAAAATTGAGGCACTAAAAGAAGAGGAATTAAATATGCTTGATGAATATTTAACAGATTTTTATGGCATAGACTTGAAAAGTAGAAAAAGTATCAAAGAATTTTTAAATTTTAGAAAAACAAATTTTAGTGAAAAATGTATCTCAAATCAGTCGTGTTATGAAAATATAAAACGACCAATTTTAATAGGAGGCTGAAGTGGAAATTCCAAGAATGAAAAATTATCCACAAGGTGAATATTCTTTAATTCAAATATCGCCTACGATTGATTCACAAGAATTTATAAATATTGGTATTATAGTGAAAAGCTTTCAGGATAATATGCCCAAGATACAGCTTTTTGACAATATGTATAAATTAGTTAAAAGAGTTCATATTGAAAATATAAATTCACTTGAATATGCGTTAAATATTTTAAAAAAAACAGTTGAAAAAAATAATAGTGAATTAATGTATAAGAATTTTACAAATAATATTAAAATCAATACACCAGTTCCAATAAGTATAACTGAACCTACATTAGAAAAACAGCTAGAAAAATTATTTTATGAAAAAATTACATTGTTAAAAACTTTCCAAGAGGATAATAGGAATATTGTTAATAATATACTTGACAAAAATCATATCATTGATAATTTGAATTTATATATTACTTCTAATAATTTAAATGAAGTGATTAAAACAAGAAAAAAAATAATGACAACTCTTGGAGCAAAAAAGCAGATAGATACAATAGCCTTTAATCTAAAAAAAGAACCTATAATTGTATCCGATATAATTTCCCCAGCTACTTCAAAAATTGACGAAATGTATGCTCAAAGTCTTTTTACATTAAGTAATTTAACAGCTAATACGATACAAAAAAAGATTTTTTATATTCCGACTATGGATGGAATTGACAACGATAGATTAGAACAAGTGAGACACATAAAATCACATATTAGAAATCTAAGAAGTCAAGGAATATTTTTAAATGATACAGAAGACCCAAATGAATTTGTTCAAGCATTAGCACACGAGGTTCAATCTCTTACCGCATAGTTTTAAATGGCATAATTTGCCATTTATTATGTTCGTCCAATCCTTAAACTATCCATTAAATTAACACCTTTTTTCCCATAAAAAATACAACACACCCATAACTATCAAATTATCTAAATTTTTGTCCATAGTCATATTGCTATTTACTGTATTTTACAGCTTAATTTAAAATTTATGTTATGATATTCTTTAAAAAAAGGATTGATCATGAAAAATTCTGCCAAAAAAATTACAATATTTTGGGGATTGGCTATTGCAGGTGTTCTTTTGATATCAGGCGGTTGTGCGAGAGTTGGATATGAATTTAACTCTGAGCAAGTTCGTCAGATAAAAATTGGCGAAACAACGCAAAATGATATTGTTAGCATGTTTGGACAGCCTTGGCGCAAAGGAATTGAAAACGGTGTAACTATGTGGACTTACGGTCGCTATACATATCGTCTCATAGGTGAAGCAGATACTAAGGATTTGGTTGTAAAGTTCAACAGCGAAGGAAAAGTAATTTCTTATACTTTTAACGCGACAACGCAATCGTCAAATCAATAATCGTCATATATTCAAACACCCGCTCAACGATTTTTTCACACTAGGTATACTAAACTTCTTTAAAATCTAAAGGAGTTTATGTGCGTTCTGTCTCATGTCCTATCTCTTCAAATATTATTGACAATTCTGAATTCAAAATTGCAGGAGTGATTTATATACTTTTATTGCTTGGGTATCTTTTTAGTGGGTATCTTTTTTTAGTTGGATACACTTTAATTGATATTCTTATGCGATTAAGTCCATTAAAGAAATCTCCTGCACTTTTTTTATCACATATTGTTGTTAAATTTGTAGAGTTGAAACCTAGCCCTAGGAATGAAGCTCCAAAGAGATTTGCTCTTATACTAGGAAGTATAATGTTGTTCTTTATTATGATAACACATATATACTCTTTTGATTTTTTAGCTTTAATAATTACTTCAAATTTGATTATATTGAAGTTATTAGATGTTGTTTTGGATTATTGTGTCGGGTGCAAACTCTATGGTTTTTTAATGTTATTAAAATAAGGAAAAAATATGAATAAGTTATTAGTAATTCTTTTATCTTCGGCTGTTATGGTATTTGCTGCAGATGAAAATGTCAACAAGTGCGCTACTTCTTGCAACAGTAAAGGTATGCAAAGCGGTAACCAAAAATTAGAAATGGTAAATCAAATGTCGGAAGATATGAAGTTAAAGCTCCATTTTGATGCATTGGTTAATCTGCCTATCTTGGCAAGAACATTCAATAAAAACAACGAAGACGAGAAATTGGCTTTAACAAAAGAGCAAAAAATTGCTGTTCAAAAGTACAAATTGGAAACAATGGATAGCATATTGCCTATAATGAAGAGTTCTCACGAACTATCACAAAAGTTAAAAAGCGGGGTTTTGTACGGCACTATGAGTGAGCAAGAAGCTCTAAAGATATCAAGTGAAATTGCTAAACAAAAAGAGAGCGTTTTAGCTATGAAAATCAATTGTATACTATTTTTTAGAAAGACTTTATCTAAAGAGCAGTTTGAAAGATTGCTTGAACTTGATAAAAATATGCTCTATTTAAACAATCCGTATAACTATTAATCAAATCTCAACTCTTAGCCGGCTTTCTCTACACACTAAAGACTTTCTAGCTAGAAACTTGAAAACCGGTATAAGAGAGGATTTTTTTTGAGTGTTTTTTGCTGGAATTTGGGTGCGAAAGTTAAGTTATTTAAAAATAGTATCCTAATTTTAACAAACCATCATATTTGCTTGCTGAATCACTAAGTCCATATCGATAGTCAATCATTGTAAACCAATGTTGATTAAACTGATGAAAATATCCGACTGCAATACTAATTATTGCCTCCGTAGAACTGTAAATACTATCTGTACTTAAATATGATATATTTATTGATGAGGCATCACTTATAATATAACCGAGTCCACCGTAAAAAAATTTTGTATTTTGATATGTCACTTTATTTACAATATCTGTATCATTTATTAGAGTGTAAGAGGCTCCACCAAAGAGATTGTAATCTTTATTTAAACTATAACTAAACCCTATTGAGCCTAAATAATCTATAGCTTCATTGTTATACCCACTCTTATAAGTTGGTAAAATCACTCCAACTCCTGCTTGTAAAACCAGTTCATCCTTAGATGCTGATTTTATGTTCACGGAAATTATTGTATCATTGAAACCTTTATCTGTTGAGGCTATCAATCTTGAACTAAAATACGAACTTGATACACTAGCAGTAATATTTCCTGAGTAATAATTTGCATTAAATGTTGTTGTTGTCGTATCTGTTTTATCTCCTGAAGCATAGTTCATCTGTGAAGTTCCAATACCCATAATAATATCGTAGTGAACATTATTTTCTAACGATTTTATGCTACATCCATCTTTGTCAACCAAATCACTAAATGGAGTATTTGGGCATTTGTCAAAAGCATCTTCAACGCCATCAAGGTCACTATCTATACCGGCAAATAAGTAACTATTCACAAGTATTGAAATTAAAAATATCTTTTTCATTATCTTCCCCCACTATGAGGCATTTGCGTGTTTGGGGACATTGATTGATGTTGCTTCATCATCTCAATTTGTCGTGATGACCCAGTTTGTTGCATTTGTAAATACCCCATATTTGCACCTTGTTGCCCACACTGTCCTGCACTTTTATTGACAGAACCACCCATTTTTGATTGAAGAGCCTGTATCGCTTCCTCGTATTGTTGCTCGTTCATAGATGCCAACTGTATTTTTAGTTGATTCATAAGCCGAACTCTATCTTGAGGGGAAGCTTGCGAAATAGTTTTAATTTGTTCATCAATTGTTATTTCGGCACCATATATGGAACATAACCCCATAACGATAATAAGAAATGTTTTTTTAAAATTTATCATAAAAGTTCCTTTGTTTTTGTTTGGCATTAGCTTAAGCTAATTTTTAATAGATTGATTGGTTAAATGAAGAGTAAATGAACTTCCTACTCCAATTTGACTCTCTACTGTTATTTGTATTTTCATCTCATCACATAGTTTTTTGACTATGTGTAGTCCTATTCCTACTCCTCTTTCTTGTTCTTTGAAAAAACGATCAAA
>CAYHRD010000123.1:0-6056 GCA_964358925.1 uncultured Sulfurimonas sp. | reverse complement strand
GATACTCTTAAAACAGTTCCATATCTGAATCAGATGATTCAGAATGACTATTGCTTAGAAATCCTTGCAAACTTGCCGCATCACTAATAAGAGAGTTGTCCATATAGTGAATATCTTCAACATCGTGATACAAAAATATTCCTTTCCTCCATTTTTCTAAATTGTCAAATAATGATCCAAGCATAGGCAATACAACAGGGATTTTTGTATAGTCTTGCACTGATTTAAACGCTTTTTCAACTTCAAGTATTCCATTTGCTATTATTCCAAACTGCGGAATCATTTCAATCTCTCTTGCAAATGCATTTAAAAGCCCCGTTAGAGTCATTAATGATTTATGGTCAAATGTCCTCTCTGCTTCAGATAAAATAGTATAAAACTCCGCTTCCAAATCCTCTAAATTTTCATTAGTACTTTCAAGTTCTAATGGGTAAGAGCTAAGAAATTCTAATGCACTCATTTTTTTAGTTTGAGCGTAAGAAATTTCAATTTTATTTTTAGTTTCTTTTACTTCTATAGGTTTTGGTACCGTACTTAATGTTTGTATAGTTTTTTTGACATCTTTAAGTTCATCAAGTGCTGATTTTAGTTCAGTATTACGGGCTACTGACTCTACCAACTCATTGTTTGACTCTTCAAGCATGATATTTAGATGTTCGAGCATATCTTGATTGTATATCACTCGACATACTTTATATATTTGTTTAAGGACAGGAGTTATATCTAAAGGCTTAAGCATATATCCATCAATCCCGATGTTAACTAGTTGAATCAGTTTTTCACTTTCAGAATGAGCAGAGAGAACAATAATATGTTGAAATTCATTTATTGACTTAATCTTTCTAGCAAACTCTTCTCCTCCCATAATAGGCATAGTTAAATCAGTGAAAATTAATGAATATTGTTTTTTATTATATTTTTCCAATGCTTCTGAACCATTATCTGCAGTATCTACATACCTAAAAAACCTAGATAAAAACACCTTTAATTGATCTTGTAGTATAGTGTCGTCTTCTACTATAAGGATAGTCATATCATATGCAATTTCTTTAAGATTTTTTACAATATCATTATTAGTATTTTCTTTAATCATTGTTATTTCCTGCAATAAATTATTATTAATTCATTATGTTATTTACAAACTTGAATTTAAAATTGTTACTTATTTATGTTGCAAGTTCGTTGCAAATGCTATTTATTTTATTATTTTAAATATTGAATTTCTTTCTATTAACACCTATTAAAAATAATTACATTTATTTTGCAACAAACTTGCAACACTATAAATATATGATGCTGACACAAGATTTAAACCATTTATACATATGAGGCTAGATTGTTTATAAATAAAATTTATCAAATCAATAATGAAACTAAAAATATTATTAATAGTGGTATGATATCTTTTGAGATTAAAAGATTAGAAGATGCTACATTAACTTTGAGTAAAAAATCATCACGATTTACAACTTTAAAGAGATGCTAAGGTGTATAATTTTTTTGATGATATATATTCAAAGGATATGGAAATGAATTTAGAACTAATTAAACAAATTCGTGTATTTGGGAGTTCTATCAGTGTCTTGTATGTAGAAGACGAGGAAAGCATCAGAGATCAAATATCTAAAATGATGAACCAACTTTTCGATAAAGTAGACACTGCTTCAAATGGACTTGCAGCTTTAGAGATGTACAAACAAAATCAATACGATTTGGTTATAACAGATTTGAAGATGCCGCAGATGGATGGCATTGAACTGTGTCAAAATATTATCTCAATCAACAAAGATCAATTAATAGTTTTAATATCTGCCCATAAAGAGATAGATGAGCTGTTAAAACTGATAAATATCGGTGTTTCCGGTTTTTTACTTAAGCCTATAGATATAGACCTTATGCTTCATAAATTATTTTCTATCGTTAAAAATGTATACGCCGATAAAATCATGAAATATCATTATGAAGAGATGAAAAAGCAGCTTTTAAATAATTCTACGATGTCCGAGGATGAGTTTAGCAATAAAGATGCGCTTACATCTCTATATAATCATAAATATTTCATAGAATGTATTAGTGATAACGATATCATGCAACATGCCATATTAATAAATATCAATGATTTTAAAATAATTAATGATTACTACTCGTATGCACATGGAAATCATCTTCTTTATCAGATTGCAAACATACTAAAAGAGGAAGCTTTAAGTTATGGATGTGAAGTATTTAGAGTTTCAAGTGATGAATTTATCTTATTAAAAAAGGAGCCTCCTCTTAATTGTGATACTGTCAGAGACGAAGCAAAAAATATATGTAGATTATTGGAAAAAAGAAGATTTAGTGTTATAGGCATTAATGATATTAATGTAAGCATAACCATAGGAATAGCAAAAAGTCAGCATAGACTTTTAGAATGCCTGCGCCAAGCTTTAAATTATGCTAAAAAAAGTGGTTTGAAATATGCTTTTTACAAAGATGTTCCGGATAGTACAAAAAGTGTAAAAAACATTATTGAAGTTAAAAAAATGCTGCAAAACAGTATAGAGAACTGCTTAATAACTCCGGTATATCAGCCAATAATGATGAAAAATAAAAATATTAAATATGAGGTTCTTATGCGAATAAAAAATATAAACGACGCAAATAGGTTGATAGAACCTGGGCTCTTTTTAGATATAGCTAAAAAACATAGCTACTACAATGAAATTTCACAAATGATTATCTTTAAAGCCATTGATAATATGCTGCAAAATAATGAAATTTTTTCTTTAAATTTTTCATACGCAGATATGAACAATAATAATTTAATGGATAAACTGGAAGAGACAATATCTAAGTATAAGCTAGGAGATAGACTGATTTTTGAGATTGTAGAGACAGAACAACTTGATGATATGGAAATTGTAAACTCATTTATAAATCGTTTTAAAGCGCATGGAGTAAAGATAGCTATAGATGATTTTGGAAGCGGTTACTCAAATTTTGCTTACATCTTCACTCTTAGACCTGATTTTATAAAAATAGACGGAAGTTTAATATCTCGTATACTTGAAGATGAAAAAATGTATATACTTGTTGAAACAATTATACAATTTGCACATAAACTTGATGTCGAAGTTATAGCAGAGCATGTAAGCTCGCAAGAGCTTCACGATACTCTTGTTAAATTAGAAATTGATGCAATGCAAGGCTATTTTATAGGTCATCCAAATGAAAATATCTAAACTAAATATCAAGAAATCATCAAATGAATAATGATTTTTTATCTATTTCTTATGAATGTTTAAGTTCCATAGGCAATTCATTTGAGCTAGAAAGTATGATGAGTGAAGTAGTAGTTGCTTTTTATCAAAAAACCAAAGCTGTTTTTGTAGGTTTTTATGATGATAAAGACTCTCCTACACCTATGATTTGTACAGGTAAGGATATAGAATATAAGATAGATGTTTCCTCAAATGAATGCTTTTTGATAAAAATAAAAAATTCCTATTTGATTATTTTACCATTAAGAACAGGTTACTTGAAATTTATATACGACAAAAATAGTGATATAGAAAATATATACAAAATGGTGTGTAATTTTAAAAGAAAAATAAATTTTGCACTCAGTGCATGCTTTGGCGTAAAAGAGTTGGAAAGATTAAATGATGAACTTGAGCTTAGAGTCAAAAAATCAGTAGAAAAAATAAGAGAACATGAAAAAATGCTTGTTCTACAATCAAAAAATGCAATTATGGGTGAAATGTTAGAGATGATAGCTCATCAATGGAGACAACCCTTAACAGCTATCGGTATGATATCTAATAATATGCTTTTAAAAATGATTTTACATGAGGACGAGGCAGTTGATAAAAGATTGCTCGGCTTAGAACTAGATGATATAAACAAACATGTAAGATATTTATCAGATACGATAGATGATTTTAGAAATTTTTTCAAAGAGAGTAAATCCAAACAAGAAGTTTGTGTAGATGAAATCATTGACAAGAGTGTTTCTCTTATTAAAAAACAACTTGAACAAAGTGCCATAGAGATAGAGATAATAAATAAATGTGAAAAAATCCTCTTATTTACATACAAAAATGAATTAACACAAGTATTGCTAAACATTCTAAGTAATTCAAAAGATGCTTTTGAATCACAAAATATCAAAAATAAAAAAATTATAATCAAGTGTCTAAAAAAAGACAATAACCTGCTTTTAATTATAGAAGACAATGCCGGCGGTATCACAGATGATGTTTTGCCAAAAATATTTGAACCGTACTTTTCAACAAAAAAACAAAAAAACGGTACAGGTCTTGGGCTGTATATGTCAAAAATCATAGTAAATCGACATCTTGAAGGTGACTTATTTGCCAATAACACGGAAGATGGTGTTTCATTTACTATAAAAATACCTATTAAAACAAAAAATCAAGGAGAGTAATAAAAATGTTAAACAATATATCGATCAAATCAAAAATGGTGCTAATGATTATTGTTCCGATAATCGTCATACTAGGTTCACTTGGAATGGATAGCTATAGAAGCTACAAAGAAGTAGTTATATTAAAACAGATAGAAGAAATGGTTGGGTATGCGCAAAAAAGCAGTACGCTTGTTCATAATCTTCAAAAAGAGAGAGGTGCTTCTGCCGGATTTATCAGTTCAAAAGGTGCAAAATTTTCATCTGAACTGCAAAGCATTCGAAAAGATACCGATAAAACACTTTTGGAATTAGAAAACTATAGCAAATCCATAAGTTTAAATGATTATCCTCAAAACTTGCGTTTAAAAATATCAAATGCCGCTAATAATTTATCTAAAATTCAAGAGATTAGAAGTCAAGTAGATTCTTTAAATATCGCGGTTAGTGTTCCGATAGGTTACTATACATCTGCTAACGGAGATTTTTTAAAAGCAATTGAAGAGATTGCAAAAATAAGCGCTAATGCCAATATGAACAATGCTATAAATGCTTTTGTAAACTTTTTATCATCAAAAGAGAGAGCCGGTTTGGAAAGAGCGGTATTGGCATCTACATTTTCAGGAAATATTTTTGCAACCGGCTATTATGAAAAATTTATAGGATTGCTTAGTGAACAAAAAACTTTTACAGAAAAGTTTCTTTTTTTAGCGTCAGACGGAATTAGAATATTTTATGAAGAAAGTATGAAAGACAAAGCAATAGACGAAGTAGAAAAAATGCGAAAAATAGCCCTCAGCAATCCTAACGGAGAATTTGGCATAGATTCAACTTACTGGTTTAATACAATAACTTCAAAAATCAACATACTTAAAAGTGTTGAAGATAAAATATCTCAAAATTTAAAAGAACAAGTTATCGTTTTAAAAGAAAATGCGTTTAATTCAATGATAACAGGGGCTATTATAAACTTATTAATAGTTATATTTATACTTATATTTAGTTTTTATGTCTCAAATAATTTATCAAAAAGAATAAATAGATTTAAAGATGAGATTGATAACATAATATCTTCAAAAGATTTCTCTAAAAGCATTTGTCAAAACGGTAAAGATGAAATAGGTTTTATTCAGCAATCAGTAAATCACCTTGTGGATGTCGCAAACAAATCAATGCAAGATGCAAAAGATAGTTTAGAAAAATCCGATAGACATTCTCTTGAAAGTGAAAAACGCTTAGAAGCAAACAAGTTAACATTGTCTTTAACAGAGCTTTTAAGTGATGGAGCTATAAGCGGTGTCAGTGGGGTTCAAAAAGGCATAGTAGGTACGATGCAAGCCTTAGAATCTATTAACATGCAAAATTCACAAACAGAAGAAATTGTTTCTGCAGTACAAAATTCAACCGTGGAAATGAGCGCCTCGCTAATAAGTATATCCGAAAAAGTAGCCGGCAGCAAAGAAAATTCATCTCAACTTAACAGTAGTGTAAATGAAATTACAAATGTAATTGCACTCATTAAAGATATCAGTGATCAAACAAATCTATTGGCATTAAATGCAGCAATAGAAGCTGCACGAGCAGGTGAACACGGAAGAGGATTTGCGGTTGTTGCCGATGAAGTTCGTAAACTTGCAGAGCGCACTCA
>CAYHRD010000122.1:0-6156 GCA_964358925.1 uncultured Sulfurimonas sp. | reverse complement strand
GATTTTACTTGTCAAGAATTGATATCAAAAAAGTAAAAATGAAACAAAAAATCAAGCGATTTTATGTTTGAGCTAACAGATAATGAAAAAATGTACCATACTTTAACATCATCAAAAGGCTTGAAAAACTAGAAACGAATGATAAAGAAACAACAAAACTACTTCAAAAAGTGGTGCAAGTGGTTTCAAGTATGCAGAGTATCCACGATGAAGCTAGAGAGGGAACTAAAAAGATTGGGTTTGTATGATTTAGATAATTTGTTATACAATTACTTTTAAGTATTTGGGCTGGAGATTTCATCTCTTTGCTCGTCCCTTGGGGACAATTTTAAAGCATCGCTTTTTGTGGGGCTTTTTTGTTAAATTTGGATTTATAAAAGTTGTGAAACGAACTACAAATATTCTAAAAAGTGGAGATTCAACCTCTGGGGTGTAGCATTTAGGTGATAGTTGGGTGGAATTTAAACAAAACTTAGAAACTTAGGAGTAAAAATAAGATGAATTTCTCAAAAAAACATTTTATTGATAATGAATTAGGCAATTATTTTGGTGATACACGAATCTTAGAATTTCTGAAATATGATAAAAAAGGACAGTTTAAATGTATTTACTGTGGAGAAAAAGCAGATAGTAGAGAACATATACCGTCTAAAATATTTTTAAATGAACCTTTTACAACCAATTTGACTATTCTCCCTTCTTGTAAAAAATGTAATAATTCATTTTCTGAATATGAACAATATTTAGCTTGTTTGATTGATTATGTTCAATATAAAATTGATAATTTAAAAACTCTAAAAAGAAGTAAAATACAAAAAACATTTAATGCTAGACCAAATATTGAAAGTGAATTTGAAAATTCAACAAAATATACTCAAAATAATAAAGTTGATTATATAGAGTATAACCATGATAAAATCAAAAGTATTTTATTAAAATTAAGTATAGGACACGCTATTTATTCTTTAAGTGCAATACATTTAGATGAGCCCAATATCATTAATTATAAATTTTTTCCAGAATTAACACAGGAAGAACTAGATAACTTTAACTCTGAACCTATGTCTGATATTGCACCAGAAATAGGTTCAAGAGGAGCCGTTTATATTTCTATTTCAGATGATAATACACCAATTTCAACTTGGAATATAATTCAAGATGGTCAATATAGATTTTTAGCATTTCAAGATAAAAGTAGTACAACTGTCAGAATAGTAATTGGTGAATATTTTTATTCAGAACTAATATGGAAAAACTAATTTTAAAAAAAATAAAATATTTACTTCTTAGCTTTAAACTGCTCTTCCAAAGCTTTTAGCTCGTCAGCGTTTTGTTGAGCTTTTTTAACAGCTTCTTCAAACGCAAAGCCTTTTATAATTATTTCATATAAATAGGGCTTATCTTTACGCCAGTTTCTGAGTGTTCTAGGGTCAATATCAAATAGTCTTGCCATATCTTGCTGCGTTAGTTTCATTCAAAAACTCTACACAAAAAAATATTCTAAAAAAATTCGGAATCATTTGTATGTAATTTATTTTAAAATAGGAATTATATGTATATAATAAAAACTATTTTCGGAATTAAAATCCTAAAAAACTTAAAAAATGAGAAACAGATGCCTTTAAAAATAATCCAATACATGCAAGAACTACTAAAAAAGAGTGAAAAATTTTGCGATAAGGATGGAAATATTTTTGTACTTGGTGTGCTTGAAGCGGTAGAAAATATTGACATTGATTTGGTTAAGTTGCTTTTGGGCGATGCAAAAGCAAAAGAGCAGTTTTTTACAAAAGTGGAAGATATTTATGTACTCAACCAAAACAAGCTTATAGAGTTTTTTACCATGAATGAGTTTTCTAAAAACTCCTTTACCGGCTACACAAACAAGATAGGGCTTATAAAAAAAGATAGTTTTATAAAAAAGTTTGACGATGTCGTGCTTGCATGGCCTCATAAAGATTGCATCTTAGAGGGCGGACAGAGCAGAGACGACGATAAGAAAAATGAAGTTTTTTACAACGAGATACTAAGCCGTGATGAGATTGACAGACTTTTTGAGCCAAAAGCACTTACAAATGTAAAACGCTACTCCGTCATTGCGAACGAAGTGACGCAATCCACTCCAACAGAGATAACCGAAAATGACAACCTCATCATAAAAGGGAACAATCTTATAGCACTTCATAGTCTGAAGAAAAAATATGCAGGAAAAGTAAAACTTATCTACATCGACCCGCCGTACAATACGGGTAATGACAGCTTCAAATACAACGACAGATTTAACCACTCCACATGGCTCACATTTATGAAAAATAGGCTGGAAGTTGCGAGGGAGTTTTTGAGTGAGGATGGAACAATATTTATTTCAATAGACAATAATGAAATAGGTGCATTAAATATTTTAATGGATGAAATTTTTGGAAAAGAAAATAAAAAAAATCTTATAACCGTAAAAAGAAGTTCAGTATCTGGAGCTAAAGTAATAAATAATGGTTTGGTTAATGTCAGTGAATTTATAATTGTTTATAGTAAAAATACAAGGGTATGGAAACCTAATAAAATTTTTAGAAAGAAAGAACGAGACGATAGATACAATACTTTTATCACAAATATTGAAGATAATTTTGAAAATTGGAAATATACTACTGTACTTGAAGCCTTTGCCGAATCATGCAAAATTAAAAAATCTCAATTAAAAAAGCATTTTACGGAAAAATATACATTTGAATTAGAAAAATTTTATTATGATAATTCAAAAAATATAATTAGATACGCTTCAATAGATGAGAAAGCCTCAAGTAAAAATATTGTTGAATTGAAATACGAATCACTAAAAAATAAAAATAAAACATTTTATTTTCCGAGAGATGAATTTTCTGATTATTACATTTACAATGGGCAAGCAATATTATTTTTTGCTGATAGATTAGTTGATATTGACGGTGAAAAAGTTTTTGCAGAACTAATTCATGATATATGGGATGATGTACTGCCAAATGATTTGCATAATGAAGGAGATATATCTTTTAAAAAAGGCAAAAAACCAGAAAAACTAATTCAAAGAATTATAGAACTTTCAACAAATGAAAACGACTTAGTTATGGACTTCCATCTAGGTAGTGGCACTACATGTGCGGTAGCTCATAAAATGAACCGCCGTTATATCGGTATTGAGCAGATGGACTATATCGAAGATATCGCAGTTGAGAGACTAAAAAAAGTGATAGAGGGTGAGCAAGGCGGAATTAGTAAAGCTCTAAATTGGCAAGGCGGCGGCAGTTTTATCTACGCCGAACTTAAACAAATCGACACTTTTAAAGATGCAGAAGTGGGTAAACTCAATGCAAATATGCGTTATCTTCCCGTTGCAGAGATAGAAGATGCTGAGTACGGAATGTCGGCAGATGAAATAGTGCTCAACAAAAAGTTTTATGTCAAAAGTGGCACAGGTAACTTTGAAAATGAGTAATTTACTTTATCAGGAGATTGAAGCAAAAATAGAAGGTAGAGAAGAGGAAGGAAACTATATAACTATCCCCTCTTCTATAACTGAAAATATAAAACAGCCTCTGCGAGAGTATCAAACAAAAGCTTTGGAAAATTTTATCTATTTTATGGATATAAATAAAAAATACAAAGACACACCAAACAAACACCTACTTTTCCACATGGCAACTGGGAGCGGCAAAACGAACATCATCGCCTCATCTATTTTGTATCTTTACGAGAGGGGTTATAGAGATTTTATCTTTTTTGTAAACACTAACAACATCATCACAAAAACAAAAGCAAATCTTGTAAACAAATACTCATCAAAATACCTCTTTAAAGAAAAGATACTTATAAACAATCAAGAAGTAGCCATAAACCTTATAGAAGATACATTTGACAGCTCAAAGAGTGATGATATAAATATCCTCTTTACGACCATAAACAAACTACACAACGATTTGGAGACCACCGTAAAAGAGAACTCCATCACATACGCCGATTTTAAAGATAAGAGGCTTGTACTTATCGCCGATGAAGCGCACCACCTAAACGCAAATACAAAAACCGAAAAAGAGACGGAGCAAAACTGGGAGCAGACGACCAAAAATCTTTTAAACACCAACAAAGAGAATATTTTGCTTGAGTTTACGGCTACGCAAGATTTGGAAGATAAAAAGATAGGCGCAAAATACAGAGATAAAATTATCGCCGATTATCCACTTGTGAAGTTTAAAGAGGATAGATACTCTAAAGATATAAAACTTATTAGCGATGCCTTAGATGATAAAAAGCGGATTTTATCGGCGGTGATGGTAAGCGAATATAGAAGGCTTGTCGCTCAAAGAGAGCTAAACTTAAGCATAAAACCCGTCATCATGTTTAAAACCGTAAAAAATACAGAAAATATCGATGCTGTGTTTGATGCGTTTGTAAAGCTTATAGAGGAGTTGAGCGTAAATGATATTGATGAAATATTTAAACTCTCTGATATAAAAGCCATAAAAGAGCTAGAAAAAATAGTGAGCGATAGAGAAGTTTTTGTGCAAAATATCAAATACGCTTTTGAAAAATCAAGCTGTTTGGTTATCCACTCAAAAGTAAAAGATAAAGAGGAAAAACTAGCATATCTCAACTCTCTTGAAGATGCAAAAAATAGAATCAGAGCCATTTTTGCGGTAGATATTTTAAATGAGGGTTGGGATGTTTTAAACCTTTTTGATATCGTCAAACTTGATGAGATGCAAAAAAATACAAAAAGCACTATCAGCGAAGCGCAACTCATAGGACGAGGGGCGAGATATTTCCCTTTTGCATATAAAGATGAAGATAGATATAAAAGAAAGTTTGACAAAGATTTTGAGAATCCTTTGAGAGTTTTGGAGGAAATGCACTTTTACAGCGTAAATCAGAGTGACTACATAGCCTCTCTTACAAAAGAGCTTAGAAAAATCGGGCTTTTTGATGATGCAGATGATGAGCTCAAGACCGTTGAGCTAAAGTTAAAACAGAGCTTTTTAGAAGACGAGCTTTACAAAAACGGTGTAGTTTTCGTAAACAAAAAAATACCGCAAGATAAAAGTGTCGTACAAGCTATAAGTGACTATATCGGTAATGCGTACAAGACGCAAAAAAGGCACATAGATAACACAACACATGAGTTAAAAGTGTTTGATGAGGAGATAAAAGAGGCAAATCATAGCAAAATAGCAAAGTTCAAAATCAAAGAGATTGATAAAAATTTGGTGCATGTTGCAATAAACAAAAAGCCGTTTTTTTACTTTGAGAGCCTAAAGAGGTATTTTGTAAATCTCAAAAGTATAAGTGAGTTTATCGCAAGCGATGACTATTTAGGGTGTGTAGAGTTTGCTTTTCACACCACAAAAGAGTTTGAGCTTACGGATGAAGTCAAGATAAAATATATACTTGAACTCTTAGGCGATATAGAGAGCAAGATAGTAAAAAATGCGAAGGAGCACATCGGTAGCCGTGAGTTTTACCCTGTACGAATTAGCGAAAAAATACCCCCTAAAAAAACCGTAAAATTAAAAGATAGCGATAGCCGCATTGATGTTTTAGATGATTGGTATGTTTTTGAATCACACGGCGGAACGAGTGAAGAGAGGCACTTTACGGACTTTATACTCAAAGTTTCAGATGAGTTAAAAACAAAATACAAAGTCGTAAAACTTATACGAAATGAAAAAGCATTTGAGATTTACAGTTTTGATAAACTGCGAGACGGAGCGAGGTTTGAGCCTGATTTTGTACTGCTTTTAAAAGATGTAAATGATTGTATTCATCAGATTTTTTGTGAGCCAAAGGGCGACTGGACAAAAGACGCAAAAGATGGTTTTGAAAACTCTTCAGAGAAATGGAAAAATGAGTTTTTGGAAGATATAACGAAGCTTACGGCTCAAAATAGTTTAGTGTTGGAAGACATTAATGAAAACGGGCTTAAGCTTTATGAAAACGCATGTTATAAGCTTTTCGGACTTCCTTTTTACAACCATGCAAACGAGAGCGAATTTAGAGAGAGGTTTGCAGAGTTGATTTTGTAGAAAATTTGTTATACTATTCTCTTTACAACAGAGGTAAAACAGATGGAAAATTCTCCAAAAAAAACAAGGCTTGCAACCATTTGGCTTGATGGCTGCTCGGGATGTC
>CAYHRD010000121.1:0-6252 GCA_964358925.1 uncultured Sulfurimonas sp. | reverse complement strand
AAAACCGAGTTTGAATTTTCGCTCTTAGAGTTTTTGATGCTATTTTCAACGGTATCTCTATTTTCAAAATTAAAACGGTTTAAAATATTTATACTTATTATCCAAATCTTCTATCTTATCCATTTTATTTTTATCTCTTACTTTGGAAATCCAATCCAATATACTGATATTTATCTATTTTTTACACATATAACGGAGACTTTTGAGAGTGTCACGGCTATCTATGACATAACTTTTTATCCATTGCTTATCGTTGCCGCAACATCATTTATCATAATGTATATAAGATATGAAAAAAGTAAAATATCGACATTTTTACTATCTACATTTTTACTCTTTTCTCTTTTATTTCAAGATAAAATGTATGACGCTTCACTTTCACTCATCAAAGAGAGTGCAAAAAGTATCTTTTTAAAAAAAGAGAAGGGCGATATACAAAAGAGTGACGATAAAAACAGAGTGCCTTTACATAAAACCGATAACAATATTATTTTAGTGATAGGTGAAAGCATGAGAAGCCGTGAAAATTTAAAAGAGAGATATGATATATTTGAAAATTATAGATACAAAACCATAAAAAGCGGAGCGACAAATACCGATGTTTCCGTGCCTCTGCTCATAAACGGCGGTATTTCTCCGCAAAAAATAAACTTGGATGACAATCTATTTTTACTGGCAAAGAAAAACGGGTATAAAACATCCTTTATATCTGCACAAAACGAAAAAAGCTTAAAGTACATAGAACCATATCTTCACAAAGAGCATATCGATACTTTTAAGATATTAGGTTCAAGAGACGATAAAGAACTTGTTTCTAATTTAAAAGATTTACTCTTAGAAGATAAAAACTTCATTGTATTGCAGATGCAAGGCGAACATAGTCCTTATATATACTATGAAAACTCAGATAGAAGTGATTCCGTTGAACTTAGATATCATAAATCTATGCAATATTCGGATGTCGTTTTAAATCAATTAATTAATTATGTAAGCAGTTATTCAAAAAAGCCTTTTCTTTTTATATTTGCTTCAGATCACGGAGAGCTAATAGGACATGACGGAAAAACAGGACATAACAGATTTGAAAAAGAGATTTACTCCGTCCCGTTGGTAATCCATTCAAATTTAGAAACATATCTTGAGAAACTAGAGAGTCACGGCGATGTATATGAGTTGATGTACCATTATCTCGGCTACTCAAAAGAGTTCAAGCTAAAAGAGAGAAAAAAGATAAGGGTTTACGGAACGATGATAACGGAAGAGGACGGTTATATAGATATTGAAATAAAAGATCCTGAATCAAGTTCAGGATAACGAAGACTCTTACATATCTTCCTTTTAGATTGCTTCACTTTGTTCGCAATGACGGTCATTGCGAGGAGGTACGACGAAGCAATCTTGGGTTTGCAGATTCCTGCATATCGGAAGCTTACGCTACATAACAAAAATATGAGGAACGATTAGCGGGTATTTTTTCATTTTTCTATAAATATGCTTTCTAACGACTTGGCGAAGATCATTTTCCAATGCTCTTGGATTTTCAATTAATCCCTCTTTTATATTTATAAGGAAATGTTCTAAAACATCTTCAATCTCTTTAGCAAAATATTTGTCCTGTTTATCGGCAACTAAACCGAATGATGTAACATTTGGTTTTGATAGCATTGTAGAGTGTTGCCCGTCGATTTGAGCAACTATTACAACAATTCCGTCAGAAGCAAGTTTTTGACGGTCAATTACAATGTCATCATCTATTTTATGATTATTTTGGTTGTCAATATATACTTTTCCTGTTCTAACTGTTTTTACTTTTCTCATATATTTTGGAGCTATTTCTATGGTATCTCCGTCATTCATGATATAGATATTTCTCTCAGGAACACCACACATCATAGCAGTCTCTTTGTGCTTCATAACATGATTATACTCACCGTGAATAGGTAAAAAGAATTTAGGATTTACCAAACGAAGCATAAGTTTTTGCTCCTCTATGGAAGCGTGACCTGAAACATGGATATCTTTCTCATTTGTAACTTTAGCGCCGGCTCGTTGCAGATGATTTAGCATTGCAGAGATAGAGCCTTCGTTTCCAGGAATAGGGCGGGATGAGAGAACAATCAAATCGTTTGGTTTAATCTTGACATGTCTATGTTCGCCTATTGACATTCTAAACAGTGCCGAACTCGGCTCGCCTTGTGAACCGGTTGTAACTATAAGAATTTCTTTATCATTCATTGAAGCAATCTGCTCCGGCTCTACAAAGATATTTTTCGGCAGTTTTATATAATCATACTGCATTGCCACTTCAATATTTCTCTCCATTGAACGACCGATTACACATACTTTACGACCATACTTTACGCCATACTGGATAGCTTGATAAACACGGTGAATATTTGAACTAAAAGTAGATAAAATAACTCTACCCTCAGCTTTTGCAAATACTCTATCTAAAGCCGGTGCAACGCTTAATTCTGACGGTGTCGCATTTGTGTTATATGAGTTTGTAGAGTCGCTTAACAAACAAAGAACGCCTCTATCTCCATAATGCGCAAGTCTATGCAAATCTGCCGTATAGCCGTCTACCGGAGTGTGGTCGATTTTAAAGTCACCCGTATGGATAACTGTTCCGCAACTTGTTGTTATCGCCAATGATGATGAATCTACTATTGAGTGTGTCATATGCATCCACTCAACCTCAAAATCCTCACCGATTTTATATATTTTTCTTTTTTCTACGGGATTAAAATGTTGTCTGCAATCTTTTAAATGATGCTCATCAAATTTATTTCCAATCATGGCTAAAGGAAGAGGCGTGCCGTATATAGGAAACTGCATATCTTTATAGAGATATGGCATTGCGCCTATGTGGTCTTCGTGTGCATGTGTAATAATTACTGCTTTGATTTTATCTTTTATTTCACGAATATAAGAAAAATCAGGTATTAAGATATCCACACCGTGCATATCTTCATCCGGAAAACTCATACCTACATCCACCAATATTGCTTCGTTTTGAGTTTCAAACACCGTAATATTTCCGCCGATTTCACCAAGTCCGCCAAGTGGAGTGATACGAATTTTATCTCTTGAGTTTAAATCTAATTTATAGTGCGGATTGAGTCTTTGTTTATGAGATTCTTGATTTAGTTCGACAAATGCTTTTAATTTTTCGTCTATCGGCGTACTTTGACGACGGCGACTGCTGCTTTTTGATATATTTTTGTTTTTATTGCCACTTTGTATATTTGGCGACTTATTGCTATTGCTATTATAATTGCTGTTGGGTTTTTTATAATGTTGCTTACGATTTTCTTGAGAAATACTTTCGTTAATTTCCTGATTCTCTTGTTCCATCCAAACTCCTTGTTAGTTTATAGAGTTGGTGATAGTCGCCGGTTGAAACTTGATGAGGACGAATCGTTTGTGTTAGACCAAGCTTCTCAAAAGCCTCTTGAAGAAGATTTTTTTCATACATTGCCGATAGATTTTTCATAAGAGTTTTTCGAGGCTGCGTAAATGCAACTCTTAGCATATCCTCAAAATCTTCATTACATCTATCACTATTTTTTTGTATTAAAAAAACTGCAGAGTCTATTTTTGGCTGTGGTTCAAAAGCTGTCGGCGGAACCTTCACAATTATATGTGCCTCTCCCGCACTTTGAGTTATTATACTCAAAGATCCAAACACTTTATCGCCTTCATTTGCACAAAACTTCTCTGCAACTTCAAATTGCACCATTACAAGTATATTTTTGCATTTTGGATCTGCGAGGGCTTTTAGAATTATGTTAGTCGCTATATAGTATGGCAAATTTGCCACCAAATCATACGACTCTTCTATAAGTTCACTCTTCCAAGCAGTAAGAACATCCCCACAATGTATGTGGAGTTGCTTGGTTGCGATCTCTTTTTCAAACTTATTTTGTAACAGTTTACACAAATCGGTATCGACCTCAAAAGCTTCTACACTTTTGACATCTACTAAAAATTTAGTTAAATCACCTAAGCCAGGTCCAATCTCTACGATTTTATTATCGTTGTTGGGCATCGCTTCGACGATTTTTTGTAAAATAGTTTTGTCTTTTAAGAAATTCTGTCCAAATTTCTTTTTCGCTACAATTTTTTCCATTGAGAGATATTCTACAATCTTTTTACTTATAGTTAGTTAATATTATACCAATTCTAAAAATATATGAAGCATTTATGACTCATTTAACCAGCATAAAGGATGTATCTAAAAACTCTATGTTTTTTAATATCTTTTCGTCTTTTGGAACTACTACTAAAATGTAACCATGATCTTCTTGATTCCATACAGAGTAAAACTCATTTTTTGTAATTATGCTTTTACCGTTACTCGGGTCTAAAGATAATACAAAGTCACCTTTTAAGTTTTGTACGACGATAAAATGCGGATAATCTTTATGCCTTAAAACTCTGGCAATTACAGGTATGCTAAGTTGCTCAAATACCTCTTTTGTAATCTTATAACCTTTAGCTCTAAACTCTTTTTTAATTGCAACATTTTGTATATCTAAAAAATTCACCATATCTGTTGTATTGAAATCATTTAACAAATCTTTTTCGCTAATATTTTTACCATACATATTTATAAGCGTAGCCAAAGAAGATGCACCGCAAGACTCTTCATAAGTTTGTGCTACAACATCTTTATATTTAAGTTCTTTTAATGATTTTACTTTAAAAGCACTACTAGCTTCTAAGGATAAAAGCACTAAAAAAAGTATGCTTAAAATTTGTGCCATAAAGATAAAGAAACGACACTGTCGGGGGAGTTTGAGCTGTTTCCTACGCTTGAACTTATTGTAACAGAATTAGTCTGATTTATGCTATATGTTGCACCCAGCCCCATGGTAGGAAGTGTCGTCGAAGGATTTGTTTCTCTTGCATCCTCTTTTAAAACACTCTGGTATCTTTGTTCAAAATTAAAGTTGATAGAAGCTTTGGGATTTAATATCAGAGACAATTCCAATCCTAGACTATAACTATCCGGATATTCTATATCTTTTATGCCGATTTTTCTTTCAAAGTTTTGTGTAGTAGAGATATAGAATGTCGATACCAACGGGTCAGAATAGTTTTTTAAAGATAATTTTGCACTAAACGCTTTTAAAGAATCATCACTATGCGAGTTTTGATAAAAAGATTTCTCAAAAAGCGGAACTTGAAGTGTGATTGATGGTATAAACTCTGCAAATAAAGTATCAAACTGATAATTTATACCCAACCACAATGAGTCAAAATTTGTATCGGTACTGTTTGAAAAACCGTTTGAGTCCGCATACTGCAAATCTCCAAAAGAGCCGTTTGCACTCACTATCAAATCCGTTTTTTCATTTAGCGCATATAAAAAAGTTTGATTAAGAGCAGCTTTTTTACTATCTACTAAAACACTACCGTCATCTATGCCGATAAGTGCAGGATAAGTGCTAAATCTTCTTCCGCTCCCTGATGTTATGAAATCCAATGTCGTCGAGCTTCTAAGCCCATTGTTATGTTTAAAAATAGAATCTATCGTAATAGCATCCGAAGCTATAAGCTGTTGAGATAACAATACTCCCGTTAACCATAATGTTTTTTTCAAATTTTTCCTTTTTTTTATATTTTCAAACTAAATATTTTTGTATTGTCTGCTTGTGTGTTAAGATAGTTTTGTATATTTGCAACTCTCTTTTTTACATCAATCAACTTTTCAGAAGACAACTCTTCATTCTTTAAAGTAGTTTCACCTATAGATCTCGTACCGTAGAGTTCCTCTAACCCTTTTTCTTTTAGCTGTTTTATCCATTCTTCCATCTGCTTTTTCATAGTTTGCTCTGCACTAAAACCTGAAGGTAAGCCTAGTAGTTTATTTGGGTTTATTTCATCTTCTGAAAACCCCATTGAAAGTAAATGCTCTTTGTCTGAAAAGTTTGTATCTAAGTTTTTATCATGCAATAAAAAACCATTAAAATCTAAATCAACAGATACTTTATCATCTTCTACGAAATTAC
The DNA here is from genome assembly GCA_964358925.1 of uncultured Sulfurimonas sp. Classification (GTDB taxonomy): domain Bacteria; phylum Campylobacterota; class Campylobacteria; order Campylobacterales; family Sulfurimonadaceae; genus Sulfurimonas. The sequence continues at coordinate 235 of CAYHRD010000121.1, read as the reverse complement.
TTGATAAATAATCTTTAATCATTTCGGACATATTTTCATTTTGAGCTTTAGCCATATCTTCAAAAGATAATTTTTCTCTACTTGCTAATGTTACTTTCTTATTATCATCCATACCTATCCAGGAGTTTCTTTTTGAAGTTGATAGTTCCTTTATACCTAAATAACCATCATTATTTGTATCTTTTGTATTTGTATCATTTTGATATTTAGACCACATAGTCTGAAGATATTTTTC
>CAYHRD010000120.1:0-6322 GCA_964358925.1 uncultured Sulfurimonas sp. | reverse complement strand
TAAATCAGAAGAGATAAGCAAAATATCTACTATGTCGCAAAGCACGGCAAATGAGGCAAGCAACAGCATTGAGTCTATGGATGATGTTATGAATCAGTTTCATCAACTGATAGAAAAAATTGATACAACCCATCAAAATATCAGCGGATTGACTGAACGCTCTAATGAAATTTCAACTATTGCAGACTTGATAAAAGATATTGCAGAACAAACAAATCTTCTTGCACTTAATGCTGCTATCGAAGCAGCAAGAGCAGGTGAACACGGAAGAGGATTTGCCGTTGTTGCAGATGAGGTAAGAAAATTGGCGGAGAGAACGCAAAAAGCAACACAAGAGATTTCAATCACAATCTCTGCTCTTCAACAAGAGACACGAGAGATAGAAGCCAACTCCGGTGAAATGTCAAACATCGCTCAAGGAGCGACACAAGCCGTTAATGAGTTTGCAAATACTCTCGAAGATTTCCATACAAACGCTCAAAATTCTTCCGACTATTCAAAATATATAAGAGATTCGCTATTTATGGTACTTGTTAAAATTGACCATATTCTCTTTAAATCAAATGCTTATGCTTCGGTTGTCGGAGAAAAAATAGATGCAAGTTTTTCAGACCATAGAAACTGCCGCCTTGGAAAGTGGTATCTTGGTGCAGGAAAAGAGACTTACGGGCATACGCAAAATTATAAATTTATAGACGAGCCGCACGCTAAAGTGCATGAAAACGCTCTAAAAAATGTAAAGTATGTTGAAGAGGGGGTTGCAATGGAACCTAAAAACGAAAAAACAATTATCGGGAATTTTGAAACAATGGAAGAAGAAAGCCTAAAACTTTTTGCCGTTCTTGATAGAATTGTTGAAGAGCTCGATCCAATGAGAAATAAGAGATAGTTTAAACTATCTCTCTTTTTATCTCTGCTTTTAGCGAAGTTAAAATTTCATAGCTTATTGTTTTGGCATACTTCGCCGCAACTCTGGCATCATCAAAAACTAAAATTTCATCATTCCCACTTAGAAATGAGCTGTTATCCATTGAAATTCTGCCCACAAGTTCTATGCCTTGCGGTGTTTTATAGCCGTTTTGAGCACAAATTCTTAAAAAACCGTCACCGTAACCAAAATCATAATTGCTAATAACACAATCTTTTAAAACTTCCCCATCGCCGCCGTAACCGATTCTCTGCTTTGCTTTTATCTCTCTTTGAGATATCTTTTTTGCAAATAACGATAAAACAGGTTTGAAGCTTTGCATATCAAATGATTTCGGAAGTTCCAAGCAGCCGTACGCCGCGATACCGACTCTTGCCATATCCTCATCAAAATTACCCTCTCTAAAGAGTGAAGCCGAGTTACAAGAGTGAAATCTTAGCTCGCTAAAACCAAACTCGTTTGCCAACAATTTTGCTCTCTCTTTTACTCTTTTAAAGTTCTCTTTTTGCCAAAACCATTCGCTTGTAAGCTCATCCGCACTTCTGTGATGTGTAAAAACCGCTTCTAAAATAAGCCCTGCTCTTTTGATTTGTAAAAACGCCTCTTTAAGCTCACTCATATCTATGCCGTTGCGGTGCATTCCCGTATCGACTTTTAATTCTACTTTTGTACCGGAGGGAAATTTATCTATACTCGTTAAGTCGTTTATCGTATATCTTGTTTTACTATTTGTTTTTTGCGGTATATCTGCTAAAACTAGTATATAGTCAAAAAAACTCTCAATTGCGTCTGCCTCTTTTGAAGTTTGCACGACCGCTCTTTTTACACCATACTCACTTGCCATGGATGCCATATCCAAAAGTCCGTGTCCGTACGCATTATCTTTTAAAACAAGTGCGATTTTATCTACACTTTTGGTACGATTTGCAATAATGTCGAGATTACTAAAAAAATTGTTTTTATTTAAAATTATATAAGCCATAAGGAATTATACCAAATGAAAAGGTTCATTGCCGAGTTTGAAGAACAGAGTTTTACGCAAATTATATTTCCGCACGCAAAAAGCGACTGGATTGATTACTTAAGCGAGGCGCAAGAGACATTTGTAAATATCATCAATGCAATTATCAAATACCAAAAGTGTCTGGTTGTTTGCGATAATGTTGAGAATGTAAAGAGCAGGTTTGAACCAAATGAAAATCTCTACTTTGTTGAGTATGAGACAAACGATACATGGGCAAGAGACTGTTCGGTTTTATGTGTTGAAGAAGATAAAAACATCAAACTTCTTGACTTTACATTCACGGGCTGGGGCGGCAAATTTGAGGCTTTAAAAGATAATGCAATGAGCGGCGCTATAAAAGACTGCTACGATAAAGAAGTAGTAAAAGTTAATCTGATTTTAGAAGGCGGCGCGGTTGAGAGCAACGGAGTTGACACCATTCTTACGACTTCGGAGTGTATGTTAAATAAAAATAGAAATGCAAATCTAAGTAAAGAAGAGATGACACAAAAACTTCAAGACGAGTTTGGTATGAGCAGGATTTTATATCTAAATCACGGTTATTTAGCAGGAGACGATACAGACTCTCATGTAGATACTCTGGCTAGATTTATCGATGAGAGAAGCATAATGTATGTCGAATGTGAAGATGAGAATGATGAGCACTACAAAGAGCTAAAACTGATGGAAGATGAGTTAAAAACTTTTGCAAAAGAGTACGGCTTTAGACTTATATCACTTCCGATGAGCGATGCTTGCTACTTTGAGGATGAGAGACTGCCGGCTACTTATGCCAACTTTTTGTTTGTAAACGGTGCTGTTTTAGTTCCTACTTACGGGGTGAAACAAGACGAAGAGGCACTTGGTATTTTTAGAGAAACTTTCCCTTCAAAAGACATCGTCGGGATTGATTGTTTCTCTCTTATAAAACAGCACGGCTCACTTCACTGCGTCACTATGAACTTTGCCAGCGGAGTTCTCTTGGTTTAAGAGAGCAAAACCGCTATACATCAAATAAGCCGAAAGGCTTAAACCTAAAACTATTAAAATTACTCTTTTTATCTTTTCTATTTTACTCATGGCGGAATTTTATCATATTATTTCGCCCATTCAAAAATAGACTTAACACTTTTGTAACACTAGCTTAATATAATCAACTTATTTTAAAAATTAAGGATTATTATATGCTATATAAGAAAATCATTCCGTTATCGCTAGTCGCCATTGGGGTTTTAAGTGCAAGCGAAGTTAAACTACCTGAAGTAAGCGTTGAGTCGACTCTAATCACGGAAGTAAGCAAAAATGCTCAAGTATCTGCCGATTTGGCTCAAGCACTTAGCTCAAGCGTTCCGAGCATTGATATGAACCGCCGTAGCGGGATTGCAAACGATATCTACATAAGAGGTCAAAAAAGAGACAATATCTCCGTTGAAGTTGACGGGACAAAAGTTTGCGGCGCATGTGTAAACAGAATGGATCCTCCCGTTTCTCATATCTTAGCAAGTCAGATTGATGAAGTAAAAGTAATCGAAGGACCTTACGATGTTGAGACTTTCGGAACTATGAGCGGCGGACTTAAAATCACGACAAAAAAACCTACAAAAGATTTAAGCGGTGAATTGACTTTTGGCGTAGGCAGTTGGAACTACACAAAAATCGGTGCGACACTAAGCGGCGGAAACGATACCGTTAGAGTATTGGTAAGCGGTTCTAGCGAATCAAGTGATCAGTACAAGGATGGAGACGGACATACATTGGCACAACAAACAAAGCTAAAAGCTCCGTTGGCAAATCAATATCAAACCCAATATGAAAATATGAACGCTTATGAGAAAAAAAGTATTATGGCTAAAGCATTCATAACTACTGCGGACAATCAAGAACTTCGCCTAAGTGTGACAAAAAACAAAAGTGACGATGTACTTTATGCAAGTTCTCAGATGGATGCTGCGTATGACAACTCGAACATATACAGCATTGAGTATGATATAAAAGATATCAGCGATATCTACAAAAATATTAATATGCAGTACTACTACTCGGATGTTGACCACCCGATGGATACGAGATATAGAAACAACGGTGCAGCAAATTTTTCAACAAATCATCTAAAAACAACTATGCAGGGCGCGAAACTTAAAAACAGTTTTGATCTTGTGGGGTATAAACTCTTAGTAGGTCTTGACGGAAGCAAAAGAACATGGGGAGGCGAGAAATATATGACAAATGCAACAACATTTGTGCAAGCTCCCTCTACCGTCAGTCTTACTCATACGGAAACCCTAAACAGTGCTGTATTTGCCAAGCTAGAAAGATCATTCGGCAGTTTTAATGTTGAAGTCGGCTCAAGATTTGACAGTACGGAGATTAAGCCTGATGATGTAACAAAAAGATCAAGAGATTATGACGCATTAAATGCAAATATTTTAACTACATACAACTTAGACAAAGAGAACAAAATTTTTCTAGGTTTCGGTAAAGCCAGCCGTGTGCCGGATGCGAGAGAATTATACATTATCAATCCTCAAGCAGGAAATCAAAACTTAGACCAAACTACAAATAAAGAAGTAGATTTAGGGTATGAACTTAACAACAATCTTATGAAGTTTAAAGTAAAAACTTTTTACTCAATGTTAGATGATTATATATACTACAATAAAACTGCCAATACCTTTAACAACATCGACGCAACAATTTATGGAGCAGAGTTAAGCGCATCTATTTATGCAACAGACAAAATTACCGTTGATATGGGGGCATCTTATAAAGTAGGTGAAAAAGATAATGTTGCATCAGGAGTCGATAAAGATTTGGCAGATATGGCGCCTCTAAGAGGAACTTTAGCTCTTAACTATGAGTATATGCACAACTCGGTCGCTACCGTAGAAGCACAAGCATCAGGCAAATGGAGTGATTATGACTCAAACAGCGGAGAGCAAAAACTAGACTCATGGGCAATTTTAAACATGAAAGTAAAACATGAAGTAAGTAAAAATTTTGACTTTGCACTAGGTGTAAACAACCTATTTGATAAAACTTATGCAGCATCAAACACTTACGCAGATTTAATCCTTCTAAGCGCAGGAGCCAACACAATGCTTCTTAACGAACCGGGAAGATATGTATATACAAACCTTACTTTTAAGTTCTAATACCTTCCCCAAACTCGATTTTAAATCGGGTTTGAATTTCCACATAAATCAATTGCTTAAGTCGCTAATTTTTTTTCAAAGCGATTTTTCATACAAAAATAGATAAAATCACTTTATGATAAAAAGATACCCAACTAAAAAAATATTTGTCGGTAATGTAGCAGTCGGCGGTGATGCGCCTATCTCTGTGCAGTCTATGACATTTTCAAAAACTTCCGATGTTGCAGCTACGGTTGAGCAGATAAAAAGACTCCATTTTGCAGGGTGTGACATCGTTCGCGTGGCAGTTCCTCAGATGGAAGATGCACTCGCGTTAAAGTCGATCAAAGAGCAAATTTCGCTTCCTCTTGTTGCAGATATTCACTTCAACCATCGTCTAGCCCTTATTGCAGCCGAAGTTGTGGACTGCATACGCATAAATCCGGGAAATATCGGTTCAAAAGAGCGAGTAAAAGAGGTTGTAAAAGCTTGTCATGCTCGTAATATTCCCATTCGTATCGGTGTAAATGCAGGGAGTTTGGAAAAAGAGTTTTTAAACAAGTACGGTCAAACTTCTGAGGGGATGGTGGCTTCAGCGGAGTACAACATCAAGTATCTTGAAGATTTAGGGTTTAGCGATATTAAAATCTCCCTAAAAGCCAGTGATGTTCAAAGAACCGTTAATGCGTACAGGATGCTTCGTCCTAAAAACAGTTATCCTTTTCATCTCGGTGTCACCGAAGCGGGAACACTCTTTCACGCAACGGTTAAAAGTTCTATCGGACTCGGTGCGCTTTTACTTGATGGTATCGGCGACACGATGAGAGTAAGTATCACGGGAGAGCTTGAAGAAGAGATAAAAGTTGCCCGTGCGATACTTAAAGACAGCGGCGTAGCAAAAGACGGACTAAACATTATCTCTTGCCCTACATGCGGACGCATAGAAGCGGATTTGGTTAAGGCAGTCGGCGAGATAGAAGAGAGAACCGCACATATAAAAGCTCCTCTGAATGTCTCGGTTATGGGATGTGTCGTAAATGCCATAGGAGAAGCTGCCCATGCCGATGTGGCGATTGCGTACGGCAAAGGCAAAGGGCTTGTTATGGTAAAGGGCGAAGTTGTGGCAAACCTTGATGAGAATGAGCTTGTAGATAGATTTGTAGAAGAAGTCGAAAAAATGGCAAGAGAGATAAACTGATGCAAGAGAATTTATATAACTTAGCCTTTGAGCGTTCAATACTTAGCTCAATTGTTTTTGAG
>CAYHRD010000119.1:0-6363 GCA_964358925.1 uncultured Sulfurimonas sp. | reverse complement strand
ATGCACAAAAGTCCATGGTAGAGAAGTATGAAAATGAGCTTATGCCTCTTGTTAAGAGCGCGTATGCTTTGGGTGAAGATTCGGCTATCGAGTATCTGTTAAGTCAAAGAGAACTCTTAAGGCTCAAAGAAGAGCTTGCTACGCAACATAAAAAATATTATGAGACACTATTTAAACTCTATAGCGTTTTACAAATCAAGGAATAATTATGAAAAAAATCATTATAGCACAAATGATATCTGCTCTTTTGCTTATGGCAGATGTTACGCTTACGCCCCAAGAAGAAAAAAATTGGCAGATTCAAACAGCCGTCGGCAAAGAGGTTACGCATGTGCCTCTTGATGAGTATATGATGAGAGTTACGACTCCGCCAAAACTTCTGCATACAATCTCACTGCCTTACGAAGCTAAAGTTATACAGCTAAACAAAGCAAATTTCCAAAGTGTTAACAAAGGAGAGGTTTTAGCTCTTCTAAACTCGTCTCAATGGATTGAAGCTCAAAAAGAGGCAATTGCCGCTTTGATAAAACTAACGCACAGCGAGAGTGAAGCCGAACGCAAATCAAAGCTTTGCAAAGAGGAGATTATTGCTCAAAAAGAGTGCATTACGGCAGAAGCAGAGGTTAAAACGGATACTATAAAACTTTTATCGTCCAAAGCAGTTCTTAAATCTTACGGTGCAACCGATGAGATGATAAAAACACTCTTTAAAGACCTTGCTATTTTTCAAAGCATCGAACTTCGTTCTGCGGTCAAAGGGGTGATTTTACAAACGGATATAGAAACGGGCAAAAATATCTCATCTTCAAACGCTCTTTTTGTCATTAAAACGGATGGAGAGGATTGGCTCGAAGCTGATATTCCTCAAGCCGTTGCAACTGCTCTTAAACCATCGCAAGAAGTAATTATTAAAATAAACGATAAAGAGATAAAATCAAAAATTTTGCTTATGTCTCCAATGCTAAATTCTCTAAACCAAACCCGATATGTTCGTTTTTCTCTGCCAAAGGAGGCAGAGCTTTTGGCAGGATTATTGACAAAAGCACAACTTAGCATTGCAAAAAGAGCTTTTGTGGTCGATAAAAAAGCTATTATTCAAAGCGATAAAGATACGATAGTATTTATCAAAAGAGGTCAAACATACCATGCGCTTAAAGTAATCGTTCTTGCCGAGAATCGTGAAGTATGCTATCTTGATTATAATGAAGAGCTAAAAGAGCCGATTGCAATTAGCGCAACCAGCGTGTTGCAAAACAAGCTACAGCAAGGTAAATGATGCGTAAATTTATCTCTTTTGCGCTTTCACAGCGGCTATTTACCTCTTTGTTGGCTCTTGTAGTCTTGGGGTTTGGCATCAAATCATACAACAATCTTCCGGTTGATGCCTTTCCCGATATTTCGCCTACGCAAGTAAAAATCATTATGAAATCCAGCGGTATGACACCCGATGAAGTGGAATCGCGCATTGTTATTCCCGTTGAGACCGGGATGCTTGGCATACCTCATCAAACTATGATGCGCTCAACCGCCAAATACGGCATTTGCGATGTTGCTATCGATTTTGAAGAGGGAACGGATATATACTGGGCGCGTCAGCAAGTAAGCGAACGCCTAAACGCCATTATGGATGAGTTACCCGCAAATCTTGAAGGAGGGCTTGCTCCAATCAGTACGCCTTTGAGTGAAATTTTGATGTTTACAATCGAGTCGCAAACGCTTGATTTAACGCAAAAACGCTCACTCTTGGACTGGGTAATCTCACCAAAAATTCGCTCCGTTAGCGGAGTTGCTGAGGTTAATGCATTAGGAGGCAAGGTAAAGAGCTATGAAGTAACTCCAAAACTTGATATGATGCATACATACGGCATCACTCTTGAGCATCTTATATCCACACTTGAAAAAAACAACCTAAACGACGGTGCAGGGCGAGTTACTCAAGGGGTAAACAGTATTCTTGTGCGCAGTGTGGGGCGAATCAACGACATCTATGACATTGAGAACTTAAGCGTTGCAAAAATAGCAAATAAGGTGATTTACATCAAAGATATAGCAGATGTAAACATAGGTTACCTGACACGAGCAGGTTTTTCAACAAAAAACGGAAGCGGTGAGGCGGTACAAGGGGTAGTTTTAGGATTAAAAGGTGCAAATACCCAAAAAGTACTCCAAAATGTAAAAGAAAAGCTTGCCCAAATAGAACCGATGCTCCCAAGCGGTACAAAAATAGATATATTTTACGACCGTTCAAATTTAGTAGATTTGGCAACTACTACCGTTAAAAATTCACTATTTGAAGCTACTGTATTAATTATTATCATTCTTTTGCTTCTTCTTGGAAATTTTGCCTCCGCCTTTAGTGTTGCGCTTATTTTACCGTTTGCGCTGCTGATGAGTTTTATCGCTATGGACTACTTCGGACTGAGTGCCAACCTTATGAGCTTAGGCGGTCTTGCCATCGCGATAGGTATGTTAGTGGATTCAGCCGTTGTTATGGTCGAACATATCACGGCAGAACTCGGAAATGAAAAACGAAAAAATGAAAACAAAGTACATATTATCTATAATGCCGCCGTTGAAATGGCACCATCGATTATAACGGGCGTACTCATTATCATTATTGTATTTATGCCGCTTTTAACGCTTGAGGGGCTTGAAGGGAAGTTGTTTAAACCCGTTGCGTTAAGTATCGTTTTTGCGCTATTTAGCTCTTTAATCCTCTCTCTTACTCTTATCCCCGTACTTAGCTCCTTTATCTTAAAAATTCGCCCTGATGAAGAGTCTTGGTTGATTAGAACCTTGCTAAAGCTTTTCAGACCTACTCTTGATTTTGCCATAAAACATGCCACGGTGGTGTTTATCTCTGTGATACTTATGTTTGGAGGCTCTCTTTATCTTGCTTCAAAAACAGGCAAAGCTTTTATGCCGACGATGGATGAGGGAACCCTCATTGCAATGATAGAGTCTCTGCCCTCCATCAGCCTTGAAGAGAGTATTGAGCTAAACAAAAAAATCCAAGCAAAACTTATGGCTGATGTACCGGAAATCTCATCCATTATTGCCCGTACAGGCACGGATGAGCTTGGGTTAGACCCTATGAGCCTTAACGATACCGATACCTTTTTTCTTCTCAAACCCATAGAAGAATGGCGCAATAGTTCCAAGGAGTGGGTAAAAGAGCGTATAAGAGAGTCTCTTGATGGTTTGAGCGGTATTGAGTATGTCTTTACCCAACCCATTGAGATGCGTATCTCTGAGATGCTAACAGGTGTACGAGGTGATTTGGCTATCGATATTTTTGGAGAAAATCATAGCGAGCTTGAACGCATAGCTGCCGAGATAAAAACCATCTTAGAACAGACTCACGGAAGCAGCGATGTATACAAAAAAAGCAACGAAGGGATAGAGTATCTTGAACTTAGTTTCAACAAAGAGGCACTCGGTTACTACGGCTTAAGCGAACAAGATGTTGCCAGCTTTATGAAAACAATGATTACCGGTGTTCAAGTCGGCATCGTCCAAGAAGAGATGCGCCGTATCAAGCTTATGGTAAAAGGCGGTGCCGTTATGCACAACTCCATAAATGCGATAGAATCGCTTTACTATACTTTGCCAGACGGTAAAAGCGTGCCGCTTAAAACCCTTGTAACATTTACAAAAACTACGGGTTCCGTACAGATTGAGCATGAAAACGGCTACCGTAAAACAGTCGTACAGAGCAATGTCACAGGACGAGACCTTGTTGGTTTTGTTGAAGATGTCAAAGCGCAAATCGAGCAAAAAGTCAAAATGCCTGCGGGTTACTATGTAACTTACGGCGGCGAATTTGAAAACCAACAAAGAGCAGCCGCAAAACTGATGATAATCGTACCGATTGCACTCTTTTTAATCTTTATACTGCTGTTTGTCTCATTCAACTCCATAACACAAGCATTGCTGGTTCTCATCAATGTACCTCTGGCTCTTATCGGAGGTTTTGCAGGACTATATATAAGCGGTGAATACCTAAGCGTTCCGGCATCGGTCGGATTTATCGCACTTCTGGGTATCGCGGTACTTAACGGTGTGGTGCTTGTCAACTACTTCAACTATCTTGTGCAAAACGGCTATGAAGTCATAGATGCCGTGCGCGAGGGTACCATAAAGAGGTTTCGTCCTGTTCTTATGACTGCAGCTATCGCCGCATTTGGTTTAGCACCGCTGCTCTTTGCAACTGGTCCGGGATCAGAAATCCAAAAACCGCTTGCGATTGTCGTTATAAACGGCTTGATTAGTTCAACGCTCTTAACTCTAATCGTACTGCCGTTGTTATATCTTAAATTTACTAAACAGGATGATTTAGAGAAAAAATAGGGCTAATTTTTAAACTTCTGCATCTAAAAAATGCAGGGGTTTTATTTTAACCTCTTTATATCCTCTTCCAGCTCTTTAAAGCTTTGGAGTTTTTGTTCCTCTTGCACTATCTCTTTATATTTGTTGTATTCGATTTCACTTTTTGCTTTGGCTAACTCGTGGCTGATTTTTCCTGCATGAGTTAAAAGCTCTCTACCGTTTAGCGAGATAACCATATCAAGCCTTACAATCCAGTCTCTCATATACATTTGTATTTGTTGCATCGCCATAGCCTCGGCAAATGCCAAATATTGTTCCACTAAAAGCCCTAAGAGTTTTATCTCCTCTTCACTCAGATAGTTTTTTGCTATGCTTACATCTTTTTTGGTGAGATTTTTACTCGTCTTATCAAAAGAGTTCATCCCCAAAAGAGGTTTGTTTACATCTACCCTATTGTGCACGAGTTCCGCCGCTGTTTGCCGTGATACCGCCCATAAAAGCTTATTTTGCACTATCTTAAAAAACTCTACCGTTTTTTCATCTTTTGGGTCATAATCTATACTTGTCATATAGATATCTTTGATTTTTTGATAAAAAAACCTCTCACTTAACCGTATCTCTCGTAAGCGGTTTTGAAGCTCATCAAAATAGCTCATAGCGTTACCATTTTTAAATCGCTCATCGTTAAGCACAAAGCCTTTTGTAATGTACTCTTTTAGCTTCTCATTTGCCCAGATACGAAACTTTGTACCCGTAGATGACCGCACTCTAAAACCGATGGCTATAATCATGTCGAGGTTGTAAAAATCTACATCTCTAGCAACCTCTCTACTACCTTCCATTTGAACTGTTCGGTAATTCCGAACAGTTGAAGAGTGACTTAACTCCCCCTCTTCAAAAATAGCCTTGATATGCTCACTAACAGTTGATTTTGCTTTGCCAAACAGTTCACAAATCTGTGCTTGAGAGAGCCAGAGTGAACCATCTTCAAATCTTACATCGACTTTTATATTGCCGTTTTCATTTTGGTAGATTAGGATGTTGCTTTGCGATTCGTTAAGGTTTAGTGTCATTATTGTTTCTCTTCTGGCGATGGAAAACTAACTATCTCACCGCTCGTATTTTTAAAACATTCTCTTACTTGTTTTGCATACTCTTCATCATTTGTATCTTTTAGATATTTAACAACTTCAAACAACTCATGAGTATTTACAAGTGCTATTCCTGTTCTCTTAGCTGAATCAATGGCTTTTTGAGTGAAAAATTCTTTTCTTTCGCTTGGGCTGATTAGTCTAAAAGGGTTTCCAAACAATACGCCTTTTGCATGTTTTTCAACTTCTTCTCTTTCATAATCTTCATGAATATTCGATTCTAGTTGCCTAAATTTAGTTACATTTATTGCTGAACTATCTTTTCCTTCAGCTTCACCAATAAATCTTCCTTCTTCTGATTCAAAAACAATATCAAATTCAGATTTGCCATCATCATAATTTTCTGCTTTAAAACCAATTATTTGTAAAGCATCAATTATTGCATGCTCTAAAGGCTTCCCATTTTCATATAATAATTTTTTTGACAATGAATGTTTTGAAAGCTCTGCTTGCTTTTGTTCTATTTGTGATTTTATTTTTTCTATTTTTTGATTTAATTTAGCTATATCATCAATATATTTGTGTTCTATATCAAGTTGAAATTGCTTTTCTTCAAGCCATTGTGGCGGAGGTGTACTTTCTACAGATGACTTTAAAGCTTTGTCAATAGCTACAATTTGACTAAGCAAAGATTTACCAAATTGAATCGCTTTTTGTGTCCATATTTGAGTTTTGCCGTTTGTATCTAGCCCTATAAAATCTTTTGGTAAATTTATTAGTGGCAATAATAAAATCGTTCCACCTTTGTCATTTCTCAGCATCGCACCAACTGTTTTATCTCTGCTTTTAGTAAGAATCAGTGGTTTTGCTTTTTCATGTTCAAAATAGAGTTGATACTCTGTAAAATCTTTAACTAATTCCCAATAAGATTTTAAAAAACTAG
>CAYHRD010000118.1:0-6386 GCA_964358925.1 uncultured Sulfurimonas sp. | reverse complement strand
GAACCCTTCATCTGCTGTGCTAAAATTTTTGCTGCGTCTTCACTTTTTGCTTCTATTAGCTGTGCTATGGCTTCTGCTTCGCTCAAATCAATTCTGCCGTTAAAAAAAGCTCTTTTAGAAAATTCGCCTGCGGTTGCGAGTCTAGCACCGTAAGAGATAGTTGCCCTTAAAATGCTTTGTGCAACTATAAAACCGCCGTGACACTGGATTTCGACTACATCTTCAGCGGTAAAAGAGAAAGGTGCTTTAAAATAGATAACGATAGCTTCATCTATAAGTTCGCTATTGAAATTATATATATTTGTTAAAGTTGCATATCTAGGAGAAAAATCTTGTTTACGGGTAATTTTTTTTGCTATTTCTAAAGCGCTATCGCCGCTAATGCGGATTATGGCAATAGAGCCTATGCCGTTGGCGGTTGCAACGGCACTTATCGTATCGTTATTCATTATGCTTAGTTGTGGTAATCATTTATAATGATAAATTTAAGCCCATCACGAGTAGAGCGAACTGCTACATACTTATTCGGATATTTGTCGCGAAGCTCTTTTAGAGCGATTTGAATTAAAACACCGTCAAGTATCTTAGTCTGCGCGCGCCCGTCTCTATCTATATTGTCATAAACAGTAGTAAGATATCTCATAATAGACTCTTCTTGATTCTTTAGAAACTCTGCGATTTCCAAACGCAACTGCAATTGATACTTGGTATTTATCCAGTTAAAAATCATATACGAAAGAGCTTTATATCTATAACCCTCTTTTCCTATAAGTAGTGCCGCATCTTCGCCTTTAAACTCAACAAGCAGCGTAACATTATCATAAGCGCTTACTTCTATTTTATCAATTTTAAAACATATTTGACCAAAGAGCCCGTTAATCTCTTTTTCAACTTTCTTGGCTATATCATACGCACTAACATTTGACTCGACACCCTCTTCATCATCTTCATAATCGGCAGTATAGTTGATGTCATCCATATCATAATCATCATCTTGCATACTCACAAATGATTGCGGCATCATCGTATCGTTGACAAAATTATGCTGAGGCTTTTCTACATCTTTTTTTGGTCTACTATCTTGTCTAAACTCTTTTCTTATCTCTTGTTTAGGCTCTTGCTTAACTTCTTCTTTTTCTCTTTCTACATATAAAGTCTCTTGTTTAACTTCTTCTTTGACCTTTTGTGCAAACGGAGTATCTGCTTTTTTAACTTCTTGGTTTTTCTTTGCGGCAACAATTATCGCGTTTTTTTTAAATAGTCCCATAAAACCGTTGCTCGGAGCTTGAACAACCTCAATTATTAAGTCACCGGCAGAACACTCTAGCGCAGATGCAGCATCTTTATATGCTTGCTCTAAAGTGGTTGATTCTATTCTAATCATCTGTTTTCTCCGCATGTTTATGAGAAGCTATCTCCAAATCTTTTGCACTTTTGAATTGCTGATTTACTATAAACTGTTGCCCGATAGAGAATAAATTATTAACAAACCAGTAAAGAACCAAACCTGAAGGGAAAGTTATAAAGAAGAATGTAAATATTACAGGTAAATATTTAAACACTTTCTCTTGCAACGGGTCTGTAAAGTTGCTTGGCGTAAGTCTTTGTTGATAGTACATCGAAGCACCCATCAATATCGGCAGGATAAATGTGCTATCCATTCTCGATAAGTCATCGATCCATAACATCCAAGAAGCGCCTTGAAGTTCAACCGCATTTAAAAGTACGCGATAAATTGCGAAAAATACCGGAATTTGCAACAACATAGGAAGACATCCGCCAAGAGGATTTGCTCCATGTTTTTTATATAAATCCATTACGGCAGAATTCACTCTCTGAGGATCGCCTTTGTATTTTGCCTGAACTGCTTTAACTTGAGGTGCGATATCTTTCATCTTCTGCATAGATACCATCCCCTTATATGTAAGAGGATATAGAATTATTCTGATGATAGCGGTAAGCGCTATGATAGACCAACCCCAATTGCCAAACATATCATATAACCATGAGAGTAGTTGAAACAACGGCTTAGATGCAAAAGTAAACCAGCCATACTCGATAGCGTTAGTTAGAACAGGATTTATGCTATTTAGCGTTTTGTACTCTTTTTGACCTATATAGCCGCTAAAAGGCATATTTTGAAGTGCCTCAAAATAGATAACCGGATTATCCTCTTTATCTCTTTCGACTATGATATTTGTATCTTTTGAAAATCCATACATAATCGATGCAGAATATTGATCAAATGCAGAGATTAGTTCAACTCCGCTAAATGTCTTACGCCCTTCTGCCTTTTTGTCTTCGATTATCGTCACTATTTTATCATCTGTATAAATCATAGCACCGGATACTGTCATCATCTGCTCAGTTATACGCGGTCTTTGCCCTAGATATACAAAATATTTTTTATCATCGGAGAGTGACACTTTTGCATCATAATGTCCATCTGCATAAAATGTAATCTCTTTTGTAACTGTTAAATTAGATAGCTTTTGAGTCAATGTAACTTTTTGAGAGTTTCCTTCAACAGACAATTCAGACAAATTTGCCGTATACGCTACTTTTGTTGCCTCTTCATTTAGATTTGGATCTAAAAATCTAACAAAAAGAGGTTTCATTCCGTCGGAGGGAATAAGCTCTGCATGCTTATTGTTTTTATCATTATACTTTTCTTGAAGCAGCTCTTTTGAAGAGATACGACCTAATGTGTCTAATTTAAGTATAAAGTTACTATTTTTTACAGTCACTAACGCACTTGAATTATTTGCAGCCATTTTTTCATTAGTTGAAATTTCGTGATTAACTACATTTTCTGCTTTTGAAACTTGAGGTTGACTCGAAGTTTGTGGATTTTGAGTTTTCGTCTGCTCTACTTTTGCGCTCTGCTGCTCAGGTGGAAAAATTGCCGTATAGGCTACGAAAAATAGAACTGATAACACTATTGCTATCATTAATCTTTGATTTGGTGTCATTTTTTCTAACACGATTTGCCCTTAAAAGAAAAATTTTTTATAATATAAAAACGGTTTTTTTTATTTGGAACCAACCAATATTTTATAGAATCAACTCCCAACTTTGCGGGCTTCAATGACAGTTTATCAAGCAATGGATGCTCTATACCGCCGTCAAATAATTGATTACAACGCAGTATTCTAGTAAAAGTGTGGTAAAAAGCACTTGAAATGGAATTATTTTCGAAATGAATTCTTGCATATTGACTGCAAGACGGGTAATATCTACAACTCCCATATCCGATGAGCGTAAAAAATTTTTGATAAAGCCATAATAGTTTTAATAAAAACTCTCTAATCATTTAGTTCTTTCTTGATTGCATTAGAGCGATTTAAAATTTTTTCAAAATCATTTTTAAGTTTTTGGTGGGTTGTTTCATTGATTGTTTGCTTGGCTACAAATATATATGTGCCGTCTTTAAGTGAATGTGAGAATTCAAGGAACAGAGCTCTAAGTCTTCTTTTGGCTCTGTTTCTCTTTACGGCGTTACCAATCTTCTTGGTAGCAGTAAATCCTACTTTATGAATTTCATTTGCAGGAAGAAAAAAAAGCACTACACTACTTGAATGAGTATCTTTTCCTTTTCTATATATATACTGAAACTCACGATGCTGTTTCAGTGTATAGAAATTTCCTAAACTGACAATTTTTTACGACCTTTAGCACGACGACGGTTAATTACATTACGACCGTTTTTCGTTGCCATTCTTGCTCTAAAACCGTGAGTAGTTTTTCTCGGTTTACCATGAGGCTGGTATGTTCTTTTCATGACATATCCTTCTTTGAAATTAAGTTGCGAATGTTACAAAAAAGTTACTTAAAGTGCGGTTAAGATATACTCACTTCTATCTTACCGTTTTGAAAATCAAACTCTACATGAGATCCCTCTTCAACACGCCCTTCAAGTATTAGCTCCGCAAGTCTGTCTTCAACTATTTCATATAGAGCGCGTTTTAGCGGTCTAGCTCCGTAAACAGGGTCAAATCCAGCCTCTGCTATATAAGCTTTTGCGCTCTGGCTCAGCGTTAAAGTTATCTCCTTGCCTGCAACCTTTTTAGCGATTTCACTAAAGAAAATATCTACGATTCCGACTATCTGTTCACGACCGAGTGCATTAAATATAACTATATCATCCAAGCGGTTTAAAAATTCCGGCTTAAACGACTTTCTTAACTCACCCATAACCAACTCTTGAAGCATTTGCGAATCGGGATTGTTTATAATCTTATCGCTTGCTATATTTGAAGTCAGGATAATAATCGTATTTGTAAAATCAACCGTCACGCCTTTATTATCCGTCAATCTTCCGTCGTCTAAAACTTGAAGTAAGATGTTAAATACATCAGGATGGGCTTTTTCAACCTCATCGAATAGTATAACGCTGTATGGTTTTCTTCTAACTGCCTCGGTAAGCTGTCCGCCCTCTTCATACCCGACATATCCCGGTGCCGCACCGACTAATCTTGAGACTGAATGTTTCTCCATATACTCGCTCATATCGATTCGCACCATAGCATCCGGAGAGTCAAACAAAAACTTAGCCAAAGTCTTGGCGGTCTGTGTTTTACCCACACCCGTCGGTCCTAAAAAGAGAAAACTTCCGATTGGAGAATTGCCGCTTGAAAGACCTGCTTTATTTCTCTTTATTGCACGGGCAACTGCATGAGTTGCTTTGCTTTGCCCGACTACCTCTTTATTTAACTCATCTTCAACATTTAAAATCTTATCTTTATCCGCTTGAAGCATCTTTTTAATCGGTATGCCCGTCCATCTCGAAATAATCGAAGCAATCGACTCTTCATCTACGCTATTTTTTAGAAGAGTTCCCTCTTTTTGAAGGTTCTCCCAATTCTCATTAATCTCTTTTTCTTTAGCGAGAAGGGCAGGAATTTCACCATACTCTATCTCTGCCGCACGATTGAATTCTGCAGAACTTTTAGCAATATTTGCTTCCCTTCTTTTTGCTTCAATCTCGTTTTTTATGCTTGATATTTTTCCAAACACCTCTTTTTCGTTTGCAAATTGCGCTTCTAAACCTCTAACTCTCTCCTCAACATCAGCAAGCTCTTTTTTTATCTCTTCTAGTCGTTTTGTATTTGCCGGCGACTCCTCCATTTTTAGAGCTTCTTGTTCCACACGCAACTCTGATTTTTTTATTTTTGCACCGCTTAGTGCATGCGGTTCCGACTCTATCTGCATCTTAAGTTCAGCCGCAGCTTCATCAATTAGGTCGATTGCTTTGTCGGGTAAAAATCTATCTGCAATATATCTATCCGAGAGTTTTGCCGCTGCAACCAAAGCGCTGTCAGTAATGGTTACATTATGATGCGTTTCCAATCTCTCTTTTATACCTCTTAGTATCTGCAAAGATTGATTTACGCTTGGTTCATTTACGCTAATAGGCAAGAAGCGTCTTTGAAGTGCCATATCTTTTTCAAAATATTTTCTATACTCTTTAAGTGTCGTTGCTCCTATTGTATGAAGCTCACCGCGCGCAAGAGCCGGTTTTAAGATATTTGCAGCATCCATACTCCCTTCACTTGCCCCTGCTCCTACAATCGTGTGTATCTCATCTATGAAAAGTATGATATTTCCACTTTTTTTTACCTCATCAATAACCGATTTAAGTCTATCTTCAAACTCTCCTCTATATTTTGCACCGGCAATTAGCGCACTCATATCAAGTGCAATTACCTTTTTATTTTGAAGCGATGTTGGAACTTTTCCATCGCTTATTCTTTGTGCAAGTCCTTCAACCAAAGCAGTTTTACCGACTCCCGGCTCACCGAGCAGCATCGGATTGTTTTTAGTTTTACGGATGAGTATCTGCATCATTCGCGTAATCTCTTCATCCCGCCCGATAACAGGAGCGAGTTTCCCCTCTTTTGCTTCTATTGTTAAATCTATCCCATATTTTGAGAGTGACTCTAGCGTCTCATCAGAGCTTTGAGAACTTATTTTAGCACTACCGCGAGAGCTCTCCAAATTTTTTATAAGCTCTGAGACATCTATATACTTTTTTAGCAAGCTAAAAAACGGTTCACTCTTTATATTTGCCAATATATAGGTATCAACCGCTAAAAAAGAGTCTCCGCCTTTTGTCATAAGTCCAACACCGTTTTGCAGTGTTTGAACAAAATTTTTTGAGAGTTTAATGCTCTCTTTTGTAATGGATGATGATTTTGGCAGCTTCTCGCTTATGCTCTTTACATCCAACTCAACGGCAGCTTTACTTACTCCCATCTTATTAAACATCTGATTTAAAACAGAGTTTGAATTTGTCAGCTGCGCCCATAAAAAATGTATCGGTTCAACTTCCTGATTTTTATTGTAAAGTGCGAGCGATACGGACGACTCTATCGTTTCACTCATAT
>CAYHRD010000117.1:0-6438 GCA_964358925.1 uncultured Sulfurimonas sp. | reverse complement strand
GAGTTTTTTTGCCAGTGAGGGATTTGACTCTTTGACGACTCTTAAAACATTTGTTGCACCTATACTGCCGGAACCGCTTGTTTTAATGTCTACACCTGCATATTTTTTAGCTAAAAGCAGACCAAAAGGAATACCGCCTACTAAATAAGCCGCAATAAAAAACTGAGCATTCGTGTTAAATAAAAAGTCCATCTGTCAACCTGTTAAAATTTTTTTGTTATTGTACTTCACATACTATTATAGAGATATAAAATCTATTTGGTATAATAACGCCACTATAAAAATATGAGGAATTTTTTTGCAATTTACAAATGAAGAATTAAAACAAAAAATTAATGAATATAAAAAAAAGTTAAGCGTAACCGTTGTTGCGCATTTTTACCAAAGAGATGAAGTTTTTGAGATGGGTGATATAACCGGCGATTCTCTTGAACTTGCAATAAAAACAAGAGACGACAACTCTGAATTTGTCGTCTTCTGCGGAGTTGGGTTTATGGGGCAGAGTGTAAAAGTTCTCTCTCCGAACAAAAGAGTTGTTATGCCAAAAGCCGCATGTTGTGCGATGGCTGTAATGATAGACGGTATACAGTTTGACTCATCCGTTAAAGCGCTTAACGAAGCGGGAATACCGAATGAAAACATCTTGCCGATTACTTATATAAACTCAAATGCCGATGTAAAAGCAAAAGTCGGAGAGATGGGCGGTATGGTTTGTACAAGCTCAAATGCGAAAAAAATTATTACAACCGCTTTGCAAGAGGGGAAAAAGATACTTTTCGTTCCCGATAGATGCTTGGGACAAAATATAGCAAATCAGATGGGGCTTAAATCTTGCGTAATAGGTGACGGTTCAAGTTTGCTTGATGCCGACATAATATGCTTTAACGGTTTTTGCTCCGTGCATCAGCTTTTCACGGTTGAAGATATAAAATTTTATCGTAAAAAATATCCGGGAATTTTGATAGCCGTGCATCCTGAGTGCGACCCTGCGATTTGCAGTGCCGCTGATTTTGTAGGTTCGACTTCTCAGCTAATAAAGTATATAAGAGAGTTGCCGATTGAGCAAAAAGTAGCAGTAGGTACGGAATTTAACCTTGTAAACCGTCTTCGTCCTAAAAACACTTTCGTTCTCTCTTCTACAAAACCGGAGTGCCCGACCATGAATGAGACGACGCTTAAAGATGTTTATGCCGTACTGAAGTCCATCGATGAAGGTGAGCCTTTAAATGAGATATTTGTAGATGAAAAAACACAAAAATGGGCAAAAATTGCTTTAGAGAGAATGTTGGCGCTATGATAGAAGAGTTTGTAAAAGCAACGCTGGCTCAAGATGTAGGTCGCGGTGATTTGTATGCACTGGTTGAACCTAGCGTGGATGCAACCGCAAAGATAATCGCAAAAAGCGACGGTATTATGGCGGGAACAGAGTATATAAATGTTTTGGCAAAGCTAGAAGATTTTGAGATAAAATGGAATAAAAACGACTCGCAAACTTTTATTAAAGGTGACGTTTTAGCAACTTTGCGCGGAACTTCGCATGTGCTTTTAAAAATCGAGAGGACTCTTTTAAATATGCTTCTGCACGCAAGTTCAATAGCAACTTTAACTAAAAAATATGCAGATATAGTGGAGCCGTACGGCGTTAAGCTTTTAGATACCAGAAAAACAAGACCGCTTTTGAGAGTGTTTGAAAAATATGCGACAAGATGCGGCGGAGCTGTCAATCATCGTATGGGTTTGGATGACTCTTTGATGATAAAAGATACGCACCATAAAACCATAAAAGATCTCAAAAGTTATATAGTAAAAGCTAGAAAAGTTATACCTTTTACTTCAAAAATAGAAGTAGAAGTTGAAGATTTTGAGATGGCAAAGATAGCTTTTGCATCCGGAGCCGATATCGTTATGTGCGACAATATGACACCTTCACAGGTTGAAGAAATAGTAAAATACAGAGATGATAATTACTCACATATACTCCTTGAAGCAAGCGGAAATATATCGTTTGAAACAATAGAGGGCTATGCTAAAACAGGTGTTGACGCTATTAGCAGCGGTTCGCTTATCCATCAAGCAAATTGGATAGATTTGTCTATGAAGATAGATTGAAGTTTATGCAAGATTTTGTGTGTTCTTCTAGGAGAGACTAATGGCAGATGATGCTGAAAAAACAGAAGAACCCACCTCCAAGAAGATTGAGGATGCCCGCAAAGAGGGTAATGTTCCTAAATCTCAAGATACTTCAGGGGTCATAACTCTTTTTGTCGCAATTTTAGCTTTTTTATTGCTTTTTCCATATATGCGTGAACATGTCATACTTTTATTTAAGTACTATTTTTCACTGCTGGGTATGCCGCTTGATAAGGCGCTTATGATTGATATCGCCATAGTAACGGTTAGAGAGTTTCTTCTTATAGTAATGCCGCTTTCTCTTGCGGTTGCAGTTGCCGGTATTGTAGCCGCAGTTGCTCAATTTGGTTTTTTATTTACGACAAAAGCAATTACTCCCGATTTTGCAAAAATAGACCCCATAAAGGGAACAAAAAATCTATTTTCAATAAAAAAAATGATTGAAGGTGTAAAGATAACTTTTAAATCTTTTATAACTTTAGGTGTAGGATTTATTTTCTTCTTTTTGTTTATAGTTGAATTGCCGACCGTTGCACTTTTTGGGCTTGCCGATCAGATGGAGTGGCTTAAGGATAAAGTTCTTATTATCGCATTTGTGATGCTTTTGATTATATTTGTTTTTGCCATGATTGATTTGATAATAGTTAGAAAGCAGTATTTTGACGGGCTGAAGATGAGTAAGCAAGAGATTAAAGATGAGATGAAAAACATGGACGGGGATCCGCACATTAAAGCAAAAATCAGACAAATCCAGATGCAGGCTTCAAGAAAAAGAATGATGGCGGCAGTTCCGACTGCAGATGTAGTTATAACAAATCCGACTCACTATGCAGTTGCCATAAAGTATGATGAAGAGAAGTCACATGCGCCTATCGTTGTGGCAAAAGGTATGGACAATATTGCTCAGCAGATTAAAAAAATAGCCAGAGAAAACGGTGTGCATATAGTTCAAAATCCTCCGCTTGCCAGAAATCTATATGCACAGGTTGATTTGGACAGACCTATTCCTACCGAGCTTTTTGCGGCGGTTGCAGAGGTGTTGGCTTATGTTTATAAAATGAATAGGAAATAGTATATAATTTTGAATCTAAAGAGAGTTTTTATGAACAAAATTATACAAATGATAAAAAATGCCGACCATATTGTTGTGGTATCGCATCTAAATCCGGATGCGGATTCGATAGGGAGTGCAAGTGCGATGTATAGCTTTTTGCTGCAAAATCACAAAAAAGTTTCATGGTTTTGCAAAACAGAAAATATAAATCAAAAATTCTCGTGTATACCGTGGTTTGAAAAGATTAAAACATCTTTTCCTTCTTCTGCCGATTTGGCGATTTCGCTGGATTGTGCAGATAAAAAACGCTTAGGTGCAGAGATAGAGTGTGATTTGATAAATATCGACCATCACGCAAGCAATACTCTCTACGGCAGTGTCAATTTAGTTAAAGCCGATTGTATAAGTACGACGGAGATTTTATACGATTTTTTTACGACAAACGGCGTAAAAATAAACAAAAAGATGGCTACTGCCTTATATGCAGGGCTGTTGGACGATTCCGATGCTTTTTTATCCGATAGAGTCGATGGCACGACATTTGCTACCGTAAAAGAGTTGATAGAACTAGGAGCTGATTTTAAGCTCTGCAATAAAAACATCATAAAAAGCATCTCATTGGCAGCTTTGAGATTAAAAGCAATTATGTTTAAAAATATGTCGCTAGAGTGTGACGGAAAGATTGCCCTGTTTTGTGTCAGCGATGAAGAGATGAGGACAAGCGGTGCTGCTGCTTTGGATTGCGAAGCTCCGCTGGAAGAGTCGTTAAATCTTGCTTATGTAGAAGTTGCTTTGCTCCTTAGGCAAAAGAGCGATTTTACGATAAAAGGTTCGCTTCGTTCAAAATCTAGCGTCGATGTCGCTAAAATCGCCTCTGAAGTAGGGGGCGGCGGGCATGCCTATAGAGCGGGTTTTGAGCTAAGCAGCACTCTGTCGTTGGAAGAAGCGAAGAGTGAAGTGTTAATTTTAATAAAAAAAGGATTTGTAGTTTGAAAAGAAGAAGAAATAACGGCTCTTCATTTGTGCTGTTTGGTATATTTGCAATGATTATAGGCGGAGTTTTTTATGTATATAATTCAGTAATGTTTGAAAAAGATGCTCCAAAGATTTTAATGCAAAGCGGTGGATATTGGAATCTAAAAAATCCGCTTGAGATTGCGATAAATGATGCAAGCGGATTAAAATCATACAAAGTCACGCTAAAGAGCTCTACAGAAGAGACGGTTTTATATCATGAGCAGTTTATGACGCCTAAAGAGTCCGTGCATGTAAAAGTTGAACCGCCAAAGAGCGCTTATGTTATGAAAGACAAAGAGATTAAAATAATTGTTGAAGCGCTGGATGCGAGCAAATGGAATTATTTTAAAGGAAACAGCGTTGTAGCCGAATCTAAATTTATAATTGATAAAAAAAGACCGCAGCTAAACATTGTTTCAAATTCATACAAAATAGGCAGAGGCGGTGCCGCACTTGTTATATTTAAGGCAGAGGATGAAAATTTAAAAGAGTTTTATGTCGAAACAAATTTTGGTAAAAAATTTTTAGCACAGCCGTTTTATAAAGAGGGATATTTTATCTCTCTTATAGCTTGGCCTATTGCGGAAGAGAACTTTAAAGCTACTGTTGTTGCAAAAGATCATGCACAAAATGTATCGCAGGCATATGTTCCGTTCTTTTTACAAAATAAAATTTATAATGTTTCGAATATAAAGATTAGTAATGACTTTTTAAAAGGAAAGATTGCTGATTTAGCAGAAGAGTTTGATGAAACACAAGGTATTTCCGTTCCGATAGAGCAGTTTAAAATGATTAATGAAACGGTAAGAATAAAAAATGAGAAATTGATTCATGAGGTAACATCAAAAGTACCTACGGAAATGATTAGCGATTTCGCTATAACTGAAATGTATCCTCTTAGAAACGGAGCCGTCGTTGCGCAGTTTGGAGACCATAGAATCTACTCTTATGAGGATAAGGTTGTTAGCGAAGCGTATCATATGGGAATAGATTTGGCAAGCAATGCGATGTCTGAGATAAAAACCCAAAACGGCGGAGAAGTTGTTTATGCTGCCTATAACGGTTTGTACGGAAATATGCCGATTATTCATCACGGATTGGGGCTATATACGCTTTACGGTCACTGTTCTACTCTGAATGTAAATATCGGGGACACAGTACAACCGGATATGAGCATAGCAAATACAGGTAAAAGCGGATATGCTATGGGTGACCATTTACATTTTGGAGTTCTTATTCAAGGTATTGAAGTTCGTCCTGCAGAGTGGATGGATCGTTCTTGGATGAAGTTGAATATAACGGATGTTATAAATAGTGCCAAAGAGATTATGAATAAGGGATGATATGTATCAGACAACTATAAAAAAGAGTGTTGAACTGGTCGGAATAGGGCTTCATAAAGGTTCTGCAGTCAGATTAAGGCTAGAGCCTTTAGAATCAAACAGCGGGATTGTATTTTATAGAAGCGATGTTGATGTAGCTATTCCTCTTATTCCAGAAAATGTCGTTGATACGAAGATGGCTACGGTTATCGGAAAAGACGGCTATGTTATCTCAACGATTGAGCATATGCTATCTGCTATTTATGCTTATGGAATTGATAATCTTAGAATAGTTGTAGATGCCGATGAAGTTCCCGTAATGGACGGAAGCAGTGCTAGTTTTTGTATGCTTTTAGATGAGGCGGGAATAGTCCAATTGGATGTGCCCAAAAAAATTATGCTTATAAAAAAAGAGGTTGTTGTTCAAGAGGGAGAAAAATATGTAAAGCTCTCTCCTTCACCGGATTTGAAGTATGGTTTTACTATTAAATTCCCGCATCCCGTTATACAAAAACAGGAGTATGTTTTAAACTTTACAAAGCAAAATTATAAAGATGAGATAGCAAGAGCCAGAACTTTCGGTTTTTTGCATGAAGTTCAATACCTTCGTTCAAAAGGTCTTGCTCTTGGCGGCTCACTTGAGAATGCCGTTGTTTTGGATGAGAAAAAAGTTTTAAATCCCGAGGGGCTTAGATACTCTGATGAGTTTGTAAGACATAAGATACTCGATGCAATAGGCGATATGGCTCTTATCGGTATGAACTTTGTAGGTAATTACGAAGCTATGGCAGGAAGCCACGACCTTAATCACAAACTTACGCTTGAGCTTTTAAAAGATGCGCAAAATTATGAAGTGGTAGAACTGGTAGGCGAGAAAACAAAAGAGTTAGAAAAAGCGTATGCCTAAGAGTGTCG
>CAYHRD010000116.1:0-6536 GCA_964358925.1 uncultured Sulfurimonas sp. | reverse complement strand
TTTAGTGCCATAGCGGCTAGCGTAGGTGACGGAATTACTTCCGACACCGTTTAAATTAAAATAAAAAGGATAAATTATGGATTTAAAATTTGCAAGAAGTGATATTAACGCAAAACCGAAAAAAGCAGAATTAGCAAAAATAGAGGCTAGTCTTGAAAAAGATGATAGTGTTATTTTTTATTTTGATAGAGAAAATTCACATAAAGATTTACTAGAACTTCAAGACTATTTTGAAGCAAAAGGAAAAAGCTTTTACATGAACGAGGTTAAGTATGGACTCGCTGACAGTGAGTATATGTACCAAGTTCATATCATAAACTGAGATTTCACGGTGTCGAAAAAACTATTTATTGAAACGCTGGGTTGTGCTATGAACTCTCGCGACAGTGAGCATATTATTGCCGAGTTGCGAGAAAAAGAGGGGTATGAAACTACCGATGACTTAAAAAGCGCCGACCTTATTTTGATAAATACATGTTCAGTTAGAGAAAAGCCGGTTTCAAAACTCTTTTCAGAGCTTGGAGTTTTTAACAAAAAGAAAAAAGAGGGAGCTAAGATAGGTGTTTGCGGTTGTACTGCATCACATCTTGGTGCAGAGATAATCAGAAGAGCCCCTTATGTAAGTTTTGTTTTGGGTGCGAGAAATGTATCTAAGATAGCAGAGGTTTTACATAAAGATAGAGCTGTTGAGGTGGATATAAACTATGATGAGAGCGAATTTGCCTTTAATGATTTTAGAACATCCCCTTATAAAGCGTACATAAATATCTCAATCGGATGTGATAAATCTTGTACATACTGCATCGTTCCAAAAACGCGTGGTGATGAGATATCTATTCCGGCTGAGCTGATTTTGCGTGAAGCACAAAAAATTGTAAATAGCGGTGCAAAAGAGATTTTTCTTTTGGGGCAAAATGTAAATAATTACGGTCGTCGTTTTTCAGGCGACCATGAAAAAGTAAACTTTACTGAACTTTTAAGAAGACTGAGCCGTATAGATGGCTTAGAGAGAATCCGTTTTACATCGCCGCATCCGTTTCATATGGACGATGAGTTTATCGAAGAGTTTGCAAAAAATCCTAAAATCTGTAAATCAATGCATATGCCGCTTCAAAGCGGTTCAACAAAAGTTTTAAAAGATATGAAGCGCGGATATTCAAGAGAGTGGTTTTTAGATAGAGTACAAAAGCTTAGAAGTGTATGTCCGGATGTTAGTTTATCTACCGACATAATCGTCGCATTTCCGGGTGAGAGTGATGAAGATTTTAAAGATACGCTTGATATTATAAAATATGTTAGATTTGATCAGATATTTTCATTTAAGTATTCGCCGCGACCGGAGACTGAGGCTGAACATTTTACAAATATTGTAGATGAAGATGTAGCTTCCCTTAGGCTTACAACGCTTCAAAATCTTCATACGGAGATATTAGACGAAAAAAACCAAACTCATTTGGGTAAAGTTTATAGCGTCTATTTTGAAGATTTAAATCAAGGCTATTTTGTAAGCGGTAGAAGCGATAACAATTTGGTTATAAAAGTTAAAGGTTCAGATGAACTTTTAGGTCAATTTAGAGATGTGAAAATCACGGAAATCGGCAGAACAATTTTAACCGGAGAAGTTGTTGCTTAAAAAGCTATTTCGCGCATTAGCACTTATTATCGTGCCTTTTGTTGCATCGGTAATTATCAGACTGATATATGCAACAAACAAAAAAAAGTTTCACTCTCCGCCAAGCGTAGGGGATGAGCCGATAATTTTTGCTTGTTGGCACGGCGAGCTTTTGATGCTTCCTTACCTATATTCCAAATACAGAAAAATCCCGCATGCAAAAGTTTTGATATCAAGCCATTTTGACGGAATGTTAATCTCTAAAACTATAAAATATTTTGGATTAGAGACGATAGCGGGTTCAACCAATCGAAATGCAACAAGAGTTCTAATGCAGGGTATCAGAGCGCTTAAAGACGGGTATGACATAGGAATTACGCCCGACGGTCCAAAAGGTCCAAGACATGAGGTAGCAGACGGTATAATAGCAATGGCACAAAAAGCCAATGCAAAGATAGTTCTGGTTGAGATAAAACCTACTAAGTTTTGGCAGTTTAAGAGTTGGGATAAATTTACTATTCCAAAGCCGTTTGGTACACTAAACTACTACTCTACGCCACCGATAGATGTTGCTTCTTTAGATATGCAAGAGGCAAAGATTTTGATTAAAGAGGGACTCTTAAAACATGAAATCTAAACCGGCAAAATGTTATAAAAAAAATGAGAAACTATTTGAAAAAGTCAATAGAAGCTAAAGTCAAAGAGTTTTTGACATATCTTGAAGATATAAGAGGATACTCTGATTTGACTATCAAGAGTTACGATGAATCTCTAAAAGAGGCACTGCTGCATATAGAAATCCTTCAAGAAGATAAACATCTGCTCTTTAACTTAATGCCTTACCGTATAAAAATTTCTTCGCTCAATCCAAAAACAATCAGTAAAAAACTTAGCGCAATTCGCTCTTTTGTGAGTTATCTTAACGATAATGATACGACAGTTATAGTAAAAGCCGATGAGAGTGTTAAAATTGCTAAAACTCTTCCAAAACCGATTTCTCATGAACATATCCTTGAAGCTTTATCTTGTGGCGAACCGATAGAGAGATTAGTGATAACACTTTTTTATACCCTCGGGCTTAGGATATCGGAATTGACAGCATTAGAGATAAACAATATCTCTGATGAATGGGTCAGGGTTGTAGGAAAGGGTAATAAACAAAGAGATATCCCGCTTTTGGCGCAGACAAAAAAATTATTGGACGAATATTTAAGCGCATCACCCAAAAAAAGATTTGTTTTTGAGAAAAATGGCGAAAAATTAAGCCAAAACAGTCTAAGATATATTATTATAAAAGTCTTTAGAAGAGTCGGGCTTAAAGTTACTCCTCATCAACTTCGTCATTCTTATGCATCGCAGTTATTAAACGGTAGTGCGCCGATTGCCGATGTTAGTGAATTGCTGGGGCATTCGTCTATGGCGACGACGCAAATATATACAAAATTGGGTAGTGCATTGAAACAACAAAATTACAATACGGCTCACCCACTTTGCGGAGTTAGCGAGTTATGATAACTAAATTTTTAAAATCTTTATATACAAAAGTTTTTATAAATATTATTGTTGAAAAGCTGCAAACTGTCGTGTATGTAGAGGTCTGTTCTAAAAAAGAAGTTCTGCAAAGCATTCGTAAAAGTTTTGATACGACGACAGTAAACCATAAAATGAATGAATTTATACAAACATATGTAAAAGAGTCTCCGTTTTGTTATATTTCTGTTTTAGATGGATCTCCACTTCAGGGTGCAATGCCGACATGTGTGACTAGTGAGATGGGTAGATATTGCGATATTAACTCATCAGAATATAGATGTTTTTCTAAAGACTGGGCATTTTATACATCAGAGTATGATTTAGAAGCTATTAAATATGAGTATAGAACTATCGGTGTTGATTTTATTTTTTCACCTTTTGTGATGATGGCGAACTTCTTTAGAGATAAAATAGACGCTACGCTATCAATGTTTGTTCTAGTTGAAGATAACTATCTTTCTTTCGCAGTTTTTGACAACTCAAAACTTCTATATGCAGAGTATCTGGATATGAAACATCACAAGGACGATGACGACCTTCTTATGGAGTCACCGGAAGAAGATGAACTTGAAGGCATTAATTTAGAAGAGGTGAATTTGGAAAATGACTCTATGGTATTTGATGATTTTGCAAATATTGAAGAGTTAGATGAAAGTGATGTTTTAGATGAATTTTCAGAAGCGCATGAGGTTGAACAGATAGTTGAGAAAAAAATTGATGTTTCTCAAGACGGATTTAGTGAGGATTATCAAAGATTTTCATTGATACAGAGCGCATTAAACACTTTTTATAAAGATTCCAAGTACGACAGCAAGTTTGTTGAGACTATTTATATAGCCGATGGCATAGGGATAAGTCCTGATCTTAAGAGTTATCTGGAAGAGGAGATGTTTTTAAGCGTATATATAAGAAAAATAGATTTATGTATCTCATTATGTGACATGGCGAAGGCAGAGGCAGATGAGATATAGTTACATAAACCCAAGAAAAAAAACAATTTTTACAAAAGATATACAGCTACTTTTTGCTTTTTTCACTATTACAATTCTTATGCTTTTTAGTACATATGCCTTTTTAACTTTTCGAGATAATAGATTTACAAACGAGATGGCTGATATAAGATTGCAAAAAGATGAGTATCGCACAAATATTCCGAAAATGGAAAATCAAATTGCAGTTATAGAGAAGCAGATTTTAATGTCTGAGAAAATATTTACAAAAAATATCGTTTTAAGAGACAGCATCAATAATCTTTTTGATTTGGTTCCAAACAAGATAACTCTCACAGAAGCGAAAATAATGGAAAATGCTCTTATCCTTTATGGAATAACACCAAATAAAGATGTATATAACTTTATGCTTCAAGCGCCGCTTCGTTCAATTTTTCATAGAACTTATAGCAGTTTTTATCCGGCAGATAACGGCTGGTTGAGGTTTGTTTCTACAAACTACATAGATGAGGAGGAGTTAATCAATGAAAATTAATTTCTCCAGACAAACTATCTACCTTTTTGCACTTTGTCTATTTTTGCTTATATTTGTTTTGGCGTTTTCATTTGCCGTTTTGGTTCCAAAGGGCAAAGAGTACAGAATTAAAAAGAGTGAACTCAAAAAAGAGAACTTGGAGTTAAAACAGCTCTCTGATTTTTCGATTGAAAAAGAGGTGATTCTTCAAAAGCTTCAAAATGACAATGTACATATAATTACCGCTTTTGAGACCGAGTTTAGTGCAGATAGATTTGAGAAACAGCATAAAGGTTTTTTTAGTTCTTTAAGTGTTTCTAAAAAAAGCAAACTTGAGGATGAGGACGGTTTTAGCGTTTATGAGGTAAATACAACATCCAAGATAAGCTCGCCTAAGAGTTTTTATAATTTTTTAGATACTTTAAATAAAAGCGATTGGATGATAGCGGTTAATTTTCCTATAAATTTTAAAAGAGATGGCGAGATGATTAGCTCTACTTTTACCATGAGAGTTTACAATAACTCTAAAGAGTCAAATAGCAGTAAGTAATTCTTTTACTTTTAAAAAAGCATCGGGGTTTTTGCAGAGGTAGGGACGAAGTTTAGGCTCTATTTTTAAAACTCTGCACTCCTCTTTAAACTTGCGGGGCATATCTGCTTTTTCTTGTAAAAACGGTGCGATAAAGACAAAATATCCGTTTTGAATAACTAAAAACTTCCTGCCGACAACCAGAGTTGTTTTAGTTTTTAAAAGTTCTCTCTCAGATGCGCTTAACATATAGAGTTGGGATTTTAGGTATTTGTCTATCGCAAAGATGTCGGCTCTTTTGTTGTGCGAGCTTTTAAAGTATGCAAACTCATCAATAGCTTTTATCTCTATGGCTTCTATGAGTTGGCTTCTGTCCTCGTCAAGATACTCAAAACTCTTTTTGATTCCGCCTAAATATTTTTCCAATAGAGGAAGAGAGTAGTTGTGTCTAAAGGAGTTTCTCTTTATATCCTCATCAAAGTTGCTCTCATCTTCAAAATATACTTTTTTGTTAGCATGAAGATATGCCAAAAGCTCTTTTTTATCCAGATGTAGCAGGGGGCGGATGAGTGTATAAAAACCTCTATTCTGCTCTTTTTGCATCCCTGCAATCTCGGCACATCCCGCACCTTTGCAAAACTGCATAAGCATCCACTCAAATCTATCTCCAAGATGATGAGCCGTTAAAAGATTTTCGTAGTTATATTTTTTGATAAGCTCTTCGAAAAAGTCGTATCGAATCTCGCGCGCTTTTGCCTCAAAGTTTTGTTCAATTTTTGGAGCACTCAGCAGATGGCACTTAAGGTTATTCGTTGTGGCTAGCTCTAGGGCATAAGCAACTTCGGCTTTGCTCTGCTCTCTGATGTTGTAGTCAACAATTGCTATATCAAAGGGAATGTTATGTTTAAGAAGAAGAAAAAACAGAGCAGTAGAATCTGCTCCGCCTGAAAATGCTAAAAGATTCTTTTTATCTTTGAGTTTTGAGAGCATTTTTTTTTCAAGCATTCTCTACTGTCGCAGTTAAAATATTTCCGAGCATATCGGTGATTTTTGCTTTGTAAATTTTGCCAAATTCAAGTTCTTCATCGCTTGTTCTGTCATTTACATAGATTTCACCGTCAATCTCAGGTGCCCAAATAAGCTCTTTTGCGCTTAAAAGATACTCATGTTCTTCGCTCTCGCCGTCAATTACGATTTGAACTTCTTTGCCTATCTCATTTTTAAGAGATTTTACTTTAGGAAAATAGGGGGCATAATCTCCTAATGCTTCATGGGATTTTGCTGTCCTGACTTTTTGTTTTATGAAATCTCTTATGTTTGTTGGATTCTTAACATAAACAAATGCGTTTTCAGCGTATTTTACTTTGTATCCTTTTTTAGTTGCAAGATAAGGAACCA
>CAYHRD010000115.1:0-6558 GCA_964358925.1 uncultured Sulfurimonas sp. | reverse complement strand
AGTCGGCTGAACGCTCTCATTGCTTGCTCCGCCTTGTGCATTTACGGCTTCGATAGTAGCCCAAATCGACTCGGCAGCAGCCATATAGCGTTTAGCACTTTCGCTTGTCGGGTTTACGAAAGTAATAGGTTTACCCTCATCTCCGCCTGTTCTAATACTTTGCTCGATTGGAATCTCTGCAATTACTTTAGTACCAAACTCTTTAGCCATAGGCTCTGAAGTCCCTTTTCCAAAGATATCATACTCGACACCGGTATCAGGTGCGATGAAACCGCTCATATTTTCAATTACACCGGCTATTGGAATATTTAATTTTTTAAACATATCAAGTGAACGACGAGAGTCATCAAGAGACACTCCTTGAGGAGTTGTTACAGTCAAACCTGCAGTCACCGGTACACTTTGAGCTAAAGTCAGTTGAGCATCCCCTGTTCCCGGAGGCATATCTATAACTAAAACATCCAAATCACTCCAGAGTATATCTCTTAAGAATTGCTCGATTGCTTTCATAATCATAGCCCCGCGCCACATAAGCGACTGACCCGGCTCCATGAGTGAACCCATAGACATAACTTCAATCCCGTAAGCTTTTATAGGAAGAACTTTATTTCCCGTTACTTCAGGTTTGATATCTGCAATTCCCATCATACGAGGGATATTCGGACCGTAGATATCTGCATCAAGAAGTCCTACTTTTTTACCTTGAGCTGCCAGTGCAATAGCAATATTTACGGATGTAGTCGACTTACCTACTCCGCCCTTGCCCGAACTTACCATCAAAAAGTTCTTGATATGCGGTGCGATATTTTTACTTTTTGGTTTTGCAGCTTCAGGCATTTTTGGAGCTTTTATATTTACGCTTACACTACCTGCACCTACCGCCTTTAACTCTTTTGTCGCATCGTCGGTAATCTGTTGTGCAACTTCCGGTGCACTTGAAGTAATTTCTACATTAAAACTAACATCATTTCCGCTGATTTCTATACTATTTACAAAACCAAAAGTTACGATATCCTTAGTAAAACCGGGATATAAAACTTTTGATAGTGCTGAATTTACAATATCTTTAGTCATATTTTGCATTTTCCTCTTATTGAATTTAATTTTATAACTCTACCATAATCAAATAAGACAAAAATTGTCCCATATCAATTAGTTATGATTTTTAAGTTAAATTGCCTCTCTTGCCTTAGCCTCATTCTCTTTTGCTTCTCTTGCTATCTTCTCAATCGCTTCGGGATTATCCATAATATTTTGAGTTATCTTATATGAACAAAACTTCGGTCCGCACATTGAACAAAACTCCGCCTCTTTAAATACATCTTGCGGGAGAGTCTCATCATGGTACTCTCGCGCTCTCTCGCTGTCAAGCGCTAGCTCAAACTGTCTTTTCCAGTCAAAACGGTATCTTGCATCACTCATCTCATCGTCGATATCTCTGGCACCCTTGCGACCTCTTGCAATGTCTGCCGCGTGAGCCGCTATTTTATAAGCGATGATTCCTTCTCTAACATCGTTAGCATTAGGCAAACCTAAATGCTCTTTTGGCGTAACATAACAGAGCATACTAGCTCCATGCCATCCGCCCACGGCCGCTCCGATAGCTGAACTGATATGGTCATATCCGGCAGCGATATCGGTAACCAAAGGTCCTAAAATATAAAAAGGCGCTTCATGACAAAGTTCTCTTTGAAGCTTCATATTTCGTTCAACCTGATTTAGCGGAACATGCCCCGGTCCTTCAATCATAACTTGAACATTTTTCTCCCACGCTCTAAGAGTTAAATCGCCTAAAACTTTAAGCTCTCCGAGTTGCGCGTCATCACTGGCATCCGCCAAACATCCGGGACGGAGCGAATCGCCCAGAGAGAGTGCAACATCATACTTCGCACAAATATCTAAAATTTTATCATACGCCGTATAAAAAGGATTTTCTCTATGGTAATGCATCATCCATGCAGCCATTAAACTTCCGCCGCGGCTAACAATTCCCATCTTTCTTTTTGCGATTTTGGGCATTGTTTCAAGTAAAAAACCGGCATGAATAGTAAAGTAACTAACACCCTGCTTTGCTTGGCGCTCCAGTACTTCAAGCATAACCTCAATGCTTAAATCCTCTATCTTATTTCCTACATCATGAAGTATTTGGTACATTGGAACTGTTCCAATCGGTATTTTTGATGATGCAATTACGGCTTTACGAATCTCGTCCAAATCCCCGCCGGTAGATAAATCCATTGCCGTATCGGCTTTGTAGTGCTGAGACACTTGCATCTTCTCAACCTCACCTTGTACATCTGAAGCAATTGCAGAAGAACCTATATTTGCATTTATTTTACATCTCGCTGCTATTCCGATTGCCATTGGCTCAAGCGTTGTGTGATTTACATTTGCAGGGATAATCAATCTTCCCCTTGCAATTTCACTACGAATCAACTCAGGAGATAAATTTTCTATTTTTGCAACATACTCCATCTCTTGGGTAATAATGCCTTTTTT
This sequence comes from uncultured Sulfurimonas sp., assembly GCA_964358925.1. Taxonomy (GTDB): domain Bacteria; phylum Campylobacterota; class Campylobacteria; order Campylobacterales; family Sulfurimonadaceae; genus Sulfurimonas. The sequence continues at coordinate 4,059 of CAYHRD010000115.1, read as the reverse complement.
TGCATAATACATCTGTGTTCTTACGGAGTCGTTTTGGCGTTCTTGCACCCATGAAGTTCTCATTATTTCTCCCAATATAAATATAATTACCCATAGGCGTAACTCAATTATGAACTGAAAATATAGTCAAATAAAGTTAATCTAAAGTTAAGGGTACCTCTTAATTTCATTATTGAATATTTATCAAGATAAAAAAAGCTTTTGCAGTGTATAATTTCGTAACACTTAAAATTTTCAGGAGTCTAATTGTCTGGTTTGACACTTATTTTACTTGCAGCGGGCAGTTCAACGCGTTTTGGGCTAGATGTTAAAAAACAATGGCTCAGAGTTGGAGATCAACCTTTGTGGCAGTTTGTAGCTGAAAAATTTGAAAAAACTAAACACTTCGATAAAATTATCATAACCTCATCGTCCGATGACATTGAATTTATGAAAAATTACGCTGATTTTACTTTCATTGAGGGCGGTTCAACCAGACAAGAATCTCTAAAAAACTCTCTTTGCGAAGTAGATACGGAATTTGTCCTTGTAAGTGATATTGCCCGTTCATGCATAAGTGAGGAGTTTTTAAACAAAATCATCTTTCACATAGGCGAAAGTGATTGTATCGTTCCATATCTAAAAGTCAATGATACTATCGTTTATGATGGCGTAACGATTGATAGAGATAAGGTAAAGGTAATTCAAACACCTCAACTCTCACGCACGACAGCTCTTAAGAGTGCGCTTTTACAAAAAGAGGAGTTTACGGATGAGAGCAGTGCAATAGTTGCAAACGGAGGCAAAAGAGAGTTTATTTTGGGTGAGAACGGCGCTCACAAAATAACCCGTATAGACGACCTAAAAAAAGTGCCGTGTCTAATTCCGCCATCAAACGACACGCTTAGCGGAACAGGTTTTGATGTACACGCTTTTGACGATAAAGGCGAGATGTATCTCGGCGGCGTAAAGATAGAGTCTGCTTACGGCTTTAAGGCACATAGCGATGGGGATGTAGCCATTCACGCCCTCATTGACGCACTTCTTGGAGCTGCAGGAATGGGAGATATCGGTATGTCGTTTCCCGACAGCGACGATATGTACAAAGGCATAGATTCTAAAGAGCTGTTAAAGAGAGTCGTCACGAAACTTCGCCACTTTGGCTTTGTTATAGTAAATGTAGATTTGACCATAGCGGCAGAAAAACCAAGAATCGGCAACTATAAACTGCCGATGAGAAAAACTCTTAGCGCTATCTTAAACATAGAGAGCAGCAGAGTAAATATAAAAGCTACAACAACTGAAAAACTAGGCTTTATCGGCAGAGGTGAAGGTGTTGGAGTAATTGCGAACGCAAATTTAAAATATTTTGATTGGATAAAAAATTGAGAATATTAATTATAGAAAACGAAGTTTATTTGGCGCAGAGTATTGCTACAAAACTAAGCGAGTTAGGTCATATCTGCGAAATGTGTACATCAACAAGAGATGCTATAAAGAGCAATATTTATGATGTTGTTTTACTCTCAACTAACATAAACGGGCAAGATTTTAGTCCGATTATAGAAACATTTAAAAAATCAATCATTATTTTAATGGTTTCATACATTAGTAACGATACGGTTTCAAAACCTCTTTCGGCAGGTGCAAAAGATTATATTTTAAAACCGTTTATGATTGAAGAGCTGATTAGAAAAATAAATCATTATCAAGATTATGAAAAATTAAAAAAGAGAAATGAGGCATACGATAAGTATCTAACGCACACTTTCTCATCTCTTGCGGGCGAACACAACTTTGAGGGCTTGGAATTTCCTCTCTTTATATCATCTCCATATCAAAAACATGCAGACTCTTTTGCGTTTGAATATGCGAAAAAGAAAAATTTGCCGCTGCATTTTATAACACTTAGCGATATGAAGGCGATAAGCGAGATAGAATCGATTACGGAAAATTCGCTTATATATATCATAGATCTTCAGATTCTTAAAAAAAGCGAGAGAAAAGCTCTATATGCACTGCTTGAAAATAAAAAAGCCATCATTTGCAGTACGGACAAAATAGAAGACGACGAATATGAAGTCATAGAAATTAAGAGCGAGAGCAATATCTTTGATCAAGGCGAAATTCTTCCTATAGAAGATTATGTAAAATATATAGTTTTAAACTATCAACACAAATTTCCTGATACCGAATTATCAAAAAAACTTGGAATCAGCCGTAAAAGTTTATGGGAAAAACGAAAGAAGTATGACATTGTTAAGAAAAAATAAAACCCTCTGGATAGACAAAGAGGCTGCATCGGCACTTGAACTTCTAAAAGACGGCTTGCTCTCTCCCGTTACATCGCTTATGAACGAAGAACAGAGTAAAAGTGTCTTAAAAACAGGACTAATTGACGGAAAATCTTTTCCTTTTCCTTTCATCTTGGCTCCGTCGGGAAAAAGAAATTTAGAAGTATTGGGCTCGCTAAAAAAAGACGAAGAGATTACAATTCTTTTTGAGGAAGAGCCTTTTGCGACTTTAACCGTTGATGAAATTTTTCATATAGATCCGAACCAGAGAATAAGGCAGATTTACGGAACAGACGATATCTCTCACCCCGGCGTTATGGCAACGCTAAAGCGAATCGGCTCTTTAGCGGTAAGCGGCGAATATACGCTAATAAATAAATCAAGCAATATTAACAAGCAAATCATTTCGGATGCAAAAAATCTTATTGACGCAAAACATACGACTGCCCTTGTTATGGGAGCAAATCCTCTGCATCGTGCTCATGAAAAGCTGATTCGCCAAACGCTTGAAAATACGGATTTGCTTGTTATTTTTTTGCTAAAACCGTATACGGAATCAAATCTATCATACGAGATAAGAAAAAAAGCGCTTGATTTTTTCATAAACAATTTTTTAACAAAAAATCATGTAGTTATCGTACCGCTTGAAAACAGTTATCTATTTGCCGGTTACAATGAAATAATTATTGACGCCGTCGTTGCAAAAAACTACGGCTGCGATAAACTTACCATCGGTCGGAACCATGCAGGTTTAGGTATGTTTTACGACTGTAATTCAAACAAATCCATCATTGATAAAGTAGTCGGAATTAATATAGAAATCACTGTCTCAAGTGAGTATGTTTATTGCGATAAATGTACGACGCTTGTAAGTAAAAACACCTGTCCTCACGGGCAACATCATCAAATATCTTATCATTCAAACTCTATTTTAGAGCTTTTGGAACTTGGCATTTTACCGCCTACGATACTTATGAGAAAAGAGATTTCAGCGGTAATTTTATCAAAACTGCATCCTAACAGATTTAAAAATCTTGAAAGACTCTACTACGATATCCTTCCGATTGAAGGACTTTTAGAAGAGCATACGGAAAACGATTTTTACTTAGAGTTGATGAAACTTTATCAAACAACATCACTGACATAGGAAATAAATGAACTGGTTTTTTATAACATTAGGTTACAGCGGACTCTCTCCAAAAGCTCCCGGAACTGTCGGAACTCTTGTTTCGCTTCCTCTTGGAATGTTGATACTTATCTATTTTGATGCACAAACTCTATTTTTAGCAACTCTTTTGATTTCAATAATAGCAATCCGCGAGATAAACAAATATGAAGCCTCAAGCGGCATACACGACGATAACCGAATAGTTATAGACGAACTAGCCGGAATGTGGTTTGCGCTAAGTGTTGCACCTGCAATAAGCGTAAGTTTAAGCGAAGTTACAGATTTTCAAAACGGCTTTTTAGTTCAAAGCTTACTCTCTTTTGCGCTTTTTAGATATTTCGACATAAAAAAACCCTCAATTATCGGAAGACTTGACCGTGAAGCCAAAGGCGGAGTCGGTGTTATGGCAGATGATATCGTTGCCGGTTTTGCAGCGGGAATTTTAAGCGCTCTTATTTGGCAGGGATACTTACAGTTTCAAAACTTGATCTAAAGTTTTAAATTGTGCCGAGCGAATTAAAAATTACACACTAAAGTTTAAATTTCTGTGTTATAATTTTACTAGTTGGGACAAATAGAGAGCTGAGAACTCTCTATAAGCTTTTAATATAATCGTTC
>CAYHRD010000114.1:0-6576 GCA_964358925.1 uncultured Sulfurimonas sp. | reverse complement strand
CAGGGAGAAGTTCTCTTGACTCTCCGTATCACAAAATCATAACGAAAGAGAATGAGCACTTTGCAAACGGGAATGTCTGCATCGGATGCCACTCGCACAATCTAAACCAGCATAATCTAAATCTCTGCTCTACAAATGTAAACAATGAGATGAATGAAGCAAATTGCGTAAGCTGTCATATGCCAAAAGTAGATGGCAGTTTTTCATCTATAATTGAGACGAAAACTCACTCTTTTCACGGTTTTGCCGGAGCGCACAATAACTCTGAGATGCTTGGCAAATATGTCGATATTTCCATTCTTAAAAATATAGACCATTTTATAGTAAATGTTGACAACCGCTCTTCACATGCGCTTTTACTTCATCCTATGCGTTTAGCGGTTTTAAAAATAAGCGTCATTAGGGATAAAAAAAACATAGAGCTGGAAAAAGAGGTTTTTGTCAGAGTTATAGGAAAAGAGGGCAAGCCTGCCATGCCGTGGGCGGCTGATACGACTCTAAAAGATACTATGATACAAGCAAACGAAAAAAGAGCCGTAAAACGAGAATTTAAACTCGAAAAAGGAGACAGAGTCGATGTTGTATTAGGATGGTACTTGGTAAATCCTCAAGCCCTTGAATCACTTGGACTGCAAAACGAAAAAGCGGCAACGGAGTTTAGAGTGTTTAAAAAACAATCTTTTTCATTTTAAGGCGGAGAGCTATTTTTTGTAGCTCCCCTCTCTTGATTTTACGCTTACTACTAAAATAATTAGTTTTTCATCCTCTTTTTTGTAAATAACTCTGTAGGTTCTAAGTTTAAGTCTATATAACTCTTCATCAAAACCTTTTAGTTTTTTTATTTTTCCGTTTGTTAAAAAATCTTGTTCTAGTTTGTGCGAGAAACTCTCCACAAAAGCATATAGCGACTCTTTTATAAATTTTGTATCTTTTATATCAATATTTTTGAAATCTTTTTTTACACTCTTTTCAAAATTTAATAAGTACATATCAAATGCCTAACTCTTTAAAAAACTCATCTGCACTCAAAATGCCCTCACTATTTTTAAGCCTATCTCTAGCCGTTTGAATATCTTGATAGTCCATATACATCTCTAATGCTTCGGAAATAATCGCACTCTTTTTTTTGCCAAGCTCGTGAGAGAGAGCATCTAACTCCTCGATGAGAGAGAGCGAAAGCGTAAATGTTGTAGGCTTTACTGTTTTATACATCTCATACCCTTTATATTTATTGTATTTATTATTATATTGTTTATTGTATTAATTATCAAGAGCCGCAATAAAAATATAACATTAACCGTTTTTTTAGTAAACATCGACAACCTCTCTTCATATGCACTTTTGCTTCGTCCTATGCGTTTGGAGGTTTTAAAAATATAGGTATATTTATTTTAATTCTCTAAAACTGAAACCTGTTTTCTCTAAAAAGAGCGGTACAGACATCAACTACTCTTGCATCAAGTTTCGTACCTCTCTCTTTTTGTATCTCTTCCAATGCAGCTTCAATCCCAAGCGCCGGACGGTAGGGACGGTGGGATGCCATCGCCTCGACGATATCGGCGACAGTCAAAATCCGAGCTTCGAGGATAATCTCCTCCTCTTTGAGTCCATGTGGATATCCAGACCCGTCGAGTTTTTCGTGATGCTGACGGATTATCTCCGCAATCGGCCATGGGAATTGGATATCTTTGAGGATCTCATAGCCCCCTTCGGGATGGGTCTGGATCATCATGTATTCGATCTCGGTGAGCTGAGTCGGCTTGCTGAGGATTTCCGCCGGAACCTGTATTTTTCCGACATCGTGGATCTGTGCCGCCAGTTCCAACCCCTCAATCCGATCCTCCGACATCCCCAGCTCTTTGGCGATAGCGCACGCGAGGAGTGCCACCCGTTTCTGATGCCCCGCTGTGTAGGGGTCGCGCATCTCAACGATGTCGGAGACGGCGCGGACGGTTCCTATCAGGCTGTTGTGCAAATTTTTCTCCGCCTCTTTGCGCTCGGTGATGTCCCGACTGATCGTGAAAGCGATTGCTTCACCCTCTATAACCGCACCGCCAATACTCACCTCGACATCGTATATGCTCCCGTCTTTGCGCCGATGGGCGGTCTCGATCGTCATATTGATCGCCGACATGTCCGCAAAAGCTTCACGGATCTGCGCCTCACTCATCGTCGCTTCGAAATCCCATGTATGCAGTCTGAGCATCTCCTCTGGAGTGTAGCCCAGCATCTGTGCAAATCTGGTATTGCATTCGATTATCTGATGATTTTGGTTAAAGATGGCGATACCGTCATTCGAACTCTCCATCATACGGCGGCGGCGAAACACTTCACTCTTAAGAGACTCCTCTGCCTCTTTATGCTCCGTGATGTCGCGGTTGCTTCCGCGACGCCCAATGTAAACACCGTTCTTATCATACATCGCATTGCAGTAGTGGCTAATCCAGCGTACCGAACCGTCACGATGGATGATACGATACTCCAGCTCATAACTGTCACTTTCAAACAAATTGGCAAGATGCGACAAATACTGGGGACGGTCGTCGGGATACAGTATGGTGAGCATTAATTCATGATCAGCCATAAACTCTTCGGGCATATAGCCTGAAATCCGAAAACTGGCCGGAGAAACATATTTAAAACTTCCATTCAAATCGGTCAAAAAAATACACTCTTGCGCGTAATCGGCGAGTAAGCGATACCGCATTTCGGATTCGCGCAATGCTTCGGTTGCCGCTTTGCGCTCCTTGATGATCTGAACCCGATTGATCCCGCGCCGTATCGCGGGGAGAAGACGGGAGAAGTTTTGTTTGGAGACGAAATCCTGCGCCCCCTCTTGAAGTGCTACTACAGCCATCTCTTCAGTAATCTTTCCGGAGATAAGGATAAAGGGAATGTCCAGATGAAAGTTCTTAAAAAGATTCAACGCTTCCATTCCCCCAAAGCCAGGAATCATGTAATCTGAGATAATAACATCCCAGATCTCATTACTTAGCGTTTGCTGCATCTGTTTAGCAGTATCAATACGAGTAATAGCTATTTCCCATTCTCCATGTTTTAATTCCCGTTCAAGCAATAAGGTATCATCTACTGAATCATCAATTATTAAAATGCGGAGAAGCTCTTTTTCCATAGCTATTCTTATTGGGGCGATTCATTGGTCATGAGCCAATAAACACCAAGCTCGGTAACTGTCTCAATAAAGGTATCAAAATTGATAGGTTTACGAATATAACTATTTGCTCCCAAATCATACCCCTTGACGACATCCTCTTCCTGACGCGAGGAGGTAAGGATAACGACAGGAACCCTCTTGAGAAGCGAATCGTTTTTAATTGCTTCAAGTACCTCAAATCCCCCCACTTTGGGAAGTTTGAGATCAAGAAGAATCACTCCTGGTCGATCTGCCATATTTCTTCCTTCAAATTCCCCTTTTCCAAAGAGAAAATCTAGCGCTTTGGCACCATCCTCTGCTACTATAACTTCATTAAGTATATGCCCTTTTTTTAGTGCTCGCAGGGTAAGCATTACATCGTCGGGATTGTCTTCCACCAGTAAAATGTACTTGTTTGTCATAAGTGTTCCTCCATGTGTTGATATGTTATTTCTGAAAGTCCTAGAGTAAAAAAGAAGGTCGCTCCTCGGTCAATCTCCCCTTCTGCCCAAACTCGACCAAAATGCCGTTTGATAATCCGATACACCATTGCCAATCCAATTCCATTACCGGCAAATTCTTCTACGGTATGAAGGCGCTGAAATGGCTTGAACAATTTATCTACATACGCCATGTCAAAGCCTGCACCGTCATCACGGATATAAAAGACTTTTTCGCCGTTTTCAATCATTGATCCAAATTCGATTTTAGCATAAGAGTGTAATGATGTATATTTCCACGCATTACCTAGTAAATTATCCAATGCTATATGCATAAGATTTGTATCGGCATAGGCGACTAGGTCATTACCGATAACAACTTCAACCTTCCGTTCAGAGTTCTGTCGAGCCAATTCTGACATAATTTGATGTGCTATAACCCCCAAATCGATAGTAGAAGGAATCATAGAAGTACGGGTCTGGCGGGAGAGCTGGAGTAAATCATCGATAAGCCCTCCCATCTTCTGACTGGCTGAGCGAATACGGGAGAGATAATCTTGCGCCGTAGCATCAAGCTTATCTCCATAATCTTCAAGAAGTGCTTGGCTGAATCCATCCGTAGCTCGTAATGGAGACCGCAAATCATGAGACACCGAATAAGTAAATGCCTCCATCTCATCGTAGGCGTTTTGGAGCGCTGCTGTCCGCTCTATCACTTTGTGTTCCAACTCGTTATTGAGGGTACGAATCTCATCTTCAGCACGCTTTTTTTCAGTGATATCACGAACAATTTTAGAAATACCTATAATATTTCCCTCTGAGTCTTTAAGCGGTGAGAGGGTTACAGAGACATCAATTGAAGAGCCATTTTTCGTAATACATACTGTCTCAAATCGCTGAAAGGAACTTCCTTCTACAATTTGATTTGTGCTTTGAGCCTCTTGCAACTTCCAATCAAATTTATAAAGCATCGTAATTTGCTTACCTATTGCTTCTTCAGCACTGTAACCAAACAGCATTTCAGCTCCATGGTTCCATGTCATAATCATCCCATCCAACGATTTAGTAATGATTCCATCCACAGAAAACTCAATAATATTAGACTGTATTTCCCGACTGATAAAATGTCTATTTTTCTCTTCTATCAAATGAATAAAATAAAAAAGAACGATGAGGAAAGCTGAAAGTCTGAGAAAATGCCAATACCACCATTCTATTTCCCAAAGTACGGAAAATACAAAGAGAAACGATGCACTGGCTAAAAATAATGTTAGGCCAATAAAATAAAGATCTTCGCGCTGTTGCTCCCGCTGATAACGGAATCCGAAATAAAAGGAGGATAAAAGGAATAAAAGAGCGGATAAAAAATTTAAAGTTTTTTCTAATCCGGAGAACTGCCCATTTATAACTGCAGGAGGGAGAAATTCAAATGATATAAATATAACAGATAGAATTATGATTAGTACAGCCGTCATTAAAGGTAACCCGTAATAGCAAATTGCCGAAACTTTTTTTTCAGGCATAAAAACAAATAAAAATAGAATACTACCTATAAACGCTGAAGCCGTATGGAACCAAACGAAGAGTAATCCGGGAGAACTCATCGCATGAAAAAGATCGAATATACCCATTGCAATCAATGCTAAAGAAGCAAAATGAAAACGGTTTAAGCGGTTATGTTCACTATCAAATTTAAAAAGGAAGAATGAGATAAAAAGAGCGATAAAAGCACCCATAGTCTCTATCGCTGCATGAATAGGAATATTTATTATTGATAAAGAGAGACCATGAAACCAAACTTCAAGACTGACAACTAAAAGGGCACCCCCCCCTGCCAGATAAAATGGTCTAATATTCTCTTTTTTCATCTTAAAGCCTTTTGAATAGCTTTTTCGATTGTACAGCAGCTATTCTTAATAATATCTTGAGGTTTAATGCTACGCTAAATTAAAATTTTATAAGGTCTGAATATTGATACCATTGAGTATACTTGCACTATCGGTCATTGTATTAACCGTTTTTTTAGTAGAATAGCGACATGAATTCAAAAAAAATATGGTCGTTGCTACTGTTGTTTGCAATGAGTTTCTCAATGTTGCACGACTATACTTTTGCTGTTTTGGATGGCAATCACTGTTCTGCAAATAAATGTATTAGCGAACTGTCATCTGCATCTTCAACCCAAACGACGGATACTTTATGCAAGATCCATATAGAGTATCACACGGCATATCTTTTTTTAGAAAAATCAGCCTACATCCCAATCATCCAAAAAAGAGATGACTTTTTCGCATATAATAAAATGTTTCTCTCATTAGACTACTTCAGCTTTTTTAAACCTCCTATAGCATAACTCTTTTTTTAATCACAACCTATAAAATTTAAAACACAACAGCATAGTTCTATGCGTGATAAAAAATTTAGTATCACGCATACTATGATAAAAAAAGGTAATTATGAAAACTTTTATACTATTAATCATTCCGTTTATTATTTTTGCTTCAGGCGAGACGATGAGCGTCTCTGATTCTCTCTATTTTAACAACGCACAAAAGCAGCCTTTTAGACAAAAATATGATCAAGAAGCTAGAATGCACCAACTGCATAAAATAGACGAGCAAAAAGCAAAGTCCATCATCAAAGAGTTGACGCAGGAAGAGAGTAAATATATAAAGCTGACAACCAGCGGCAATTATCTCATTTACAAGGCATCCACAGAACACTATACTCTTATCATCAACGCGCTTGACGGTACTCTTATAGAAAAGGAGTCTAAATGAAATCCCTGTTTTTTCTGCTTGTATGTACTCTATTTTTACATGCAACGACACTTAGTTTAGATGAGATTTTGCAAAAACTTCAACATGAACACCCTATGGCAAAATCAACTCAAGCCATTGAGCATGCCTATGATTCACAAAACAAGGTAATATCATCAAGACAGCCGCTTGGTTTTTTTACAGAAGGAACCTACGCAAAACC